>NZ_JAJEQD010000010.1:0-72966 GCF_020687175.1 Veillonella fallax
TAAGGCTATATTTTGCCATAGAAAAACCGACCTCCTTAACGTTAAGATTTTTGGTCTAACATTAAGGGGTCGGTTCATTATTATGAATAGTATGAGCTTTTAATATTTTATATTACTTTTAGTCCGCTAACCCTTGTTCTCTGCCAATAATATCAGCAATTTCTTGGCATAGTGCTTGTAGTTCTTCTTGGTTAGGACCCTCTGCCATTACGCGAATGAGTGGTTCTGTACCAGATGCCCGTACTAAAACGCGGCCTTCATCACCAAGTTCACCTTCTGCTGTCACAATAGCTGCTTTGATAATATCATTATCTTCCCAACCTGTTTTTGTAGCAACACGAACGTTGATAAGAACTTGAGGATACTTAGTCATAATGCCAGCCAACTCAGAAAGTGGTTGGTTTTTCTCTTTCATAAGAGCCGCTACTTGTACAGCTGTTAACATGCCGTCACCAGTTGTATTGTGATCTAAGAAGATTACGTGACCAGATTGCTCACCACCAACGGAAAGGTCATGTTCACGCATGTATTCCAATACATAACGGTCACCAACAGCAGTAGAAACTGTTTTCATTCCTAATTCTTGAGCTGCTTTATGGAATCCGATATTACTCATAACAGTACCAACTACAGTATCATCTTTAAGTTTGCCTTCTTCTTTTAATTTAAGAGCACACAATAGCATGATTTGGTCGCCATCGAGAACTTGACCTTTTTCGTCAACCAATAAGCAACGGTCAGCATCACCATCGTTAGCGATACCGAGGTCTGCATTATGTTGTTGTACAGCTACTTGCAAGCCTTCAATATGTGTAGAGCCACAGTGATGGTTGATATTCAAACCATCTGGATTAACATTGATGTTGATCACTTTAGCGCCAAGGCCAGACAAGATTTCAGGGCCTACACTAGAAGCAGCACCGTTCGCTCCATCATATACAATAGTCAAACCTTCAAGGGATGTATCAATTGTGTGGCGAACAAAGTGAGCGTAGAAGTGAGCTAAATTGCTATTGTACTCAATGGTACCAATGCCATCACCAGTAGGACGTGGCAATTCATTATCTGCACTTTGACGAACATATTGTTCTAACTGATCTTCTACTTCATCTGGCAATTTATAGCCATTGTCATCAAAGAATTTAATACCATTATCTGGATATGGATTGTGAGATGCAGAAATAACAGCACCTGCATCAAAGCCTTGTTGACGTACAAGGTAAGCTACTGCTGGAGTTGGGATAACGCCGGCAATGACAACATTACCACCAACAGAGCAGATACCGGATGCTAAAGCACTTTCAAGCATAGAGCCAGAAATACGTGTATCACGACCAATCAAGAATGTTGGATGTTCTTTTTCTTTACCAAAATAGGTAGCCGCTGCACGGCCTAAATGATAGGCTAATTCAGGTGTTAAAAATTCATTAACAACACCACGTACACCATCTGTACCAAATAAACGAGCCATAATTATCCTCCTCTAGGGATTGTGAAAATCACAAATCCTCATATATTCACTGTTGTGTATTATATCACAATATATACACCACACATATATACTATACAGATATACTATTTTACAGTACCAAAATGAACCTATACTGTAGTTTACTTTACAATACATTTACTACTAACTAGTTAGGTTTTGCATATTTTGCCATGCATATAATGGCAGTTTCTGCGCCATCAAGAGCTGCGCTCATAATACCGCCAGCATAGCCTGCACCTTCCCCCATAGGATAAAATCCACCTACAGTTGGAGAAATACGTTCTTCATTACGCCCCATGCGAAGCGGCGCAGAGGTGCGTGTTTCAACACCAGTCATGCATACCGCAGGATCATCAAATCCATGAATGCGTCGTCCCCAATACGGCAATGCCCGTTCCAGTACGGACGTTACGAATGGTGGCAAGCAATCATGTAAATCGCAATTTACTACACCTGGTTCATAGCTATATGTGCTATCTTGTACACTTGGTGCTTGTGAAAGCCCCAAAAACTGGCCTACGGTCTGAGCTGGTGCATGGAAGTTAGAGCCACCTAATTCATAAGCTTTACGCTCCCATTCACGTTGGAATGCTACACCATCAAGTGGATGGTTACCAAAGTCATCAGGCCCTACATTAACTACGATAGCACTGTTCGCAACACCGCTATCACGAGCATATAAACTCATGCCATTAACAACAACGCCCCCATTTTCAGACGCAGATGCTACAACTTGACCACCTGGGCACATACAGAAGCTATACGCTGTACGGCCTGTTTCTTTATCGTGGTACACAAGAGAATATTCCGCTGCACCAAGACCCAAGCTAGATGGTTCTACACCATATTGGGACTCGTCAATGATAGCCTGATCATGTTCAATACGAACGCCGATAGCAAATGGTTTTGCCGTCATTTCTACATTACGTTTATGCAACATTTCGTACGTATCGCGTGCACTATGACCTACACCAGAAAGCACAACCGTCGTTTCAATACGTTCGTCGCCATTAACTTCAACACCAACGATGCGGTCATTTTCAATAAACAAATCAGTTACTTTGGCACCGAATCTAACCTCACCACCCCATTCGATGATGCGTTCACGCATAGCTTTTACCATGGTACGCAACTTATCTGTACCTACATGAGGTTTATGTTTATACAAGATTTCTTCTGGAGCACCGAACTCTACAAAATATTTGGAGATTTCATGCAATCTTGGATGTGTAACGCGAGTTGTCAGTTTACCATCAGAGAAGGTACCTGCACCACCCTCGCCAAATTGTACGTTAGATTCAGGCTTGAATACGCCCTCCTTCCAAAACGTTTCTACATCTTGGCTACGAGTATCAACGTCTTGACCTCGTTCAAGAACGATTGGACGGTACCCTTCACGAGCTAAATAAAAGGCAGCTAGCATCCCAGCCGGACCAAAGCCCATCACTACAGGACGATGTGCTAAAGGTACATTACCATAAACAATAGGTTCTGGATCCTCTGGAGTAAATACAGATACATCCTTTTGTTTACCTAGTTTTTTCATGATTTGAGTTTCCTTATGAACCTCAACAAACAAGGTATACACAAATACAATATTCGGTTTTTTACGAGCATCTACAGCGCGTCGTACAACGTGAATCGTTTCAATAGCGCCTCGCAATTGGGGATATTTCTTTTCTACAATATCCTTTATATCCGACTTGACCGTAACGGCCACGCGGAGATTTATTATTCTAATCATATCTTTCCTTATTTAAACTATCCTTTTAGGTTAGCAAATTTCTTTCTTATTTGACCTAAATCCTTCAAATTGAACCTACTAGAAATTGGTCATACAATATTATTATACAATATTACTGTAAAAGCTAATACATAATAAACAGAGTATCCCAATAAAGCATTAAAATAGACCCTAATAGAGTTTAATCTTATCCTCTATTAGGGTCTTATTTTTAATTTAGGTTTTTAGTAATAACAATTTTAAAAATTACTATTACATCTTTAATCTCATGAACTACGTAGTTTTCTTTTGTATATCTACCTTAACATGTACTGTAGTAACATTACTATTGACACCACTCGGTAATACTAAGTTGTAATTACCTTGAATGCCCTTCGTTGCACCGGTAAGATCAATTGGTTCTGTTTGAATTTCTGAAACAGAGTCAATCATTTCTTCTCGACCAGTCACAGTTAATTGAGTTGGTGTAACGGATATAGACTTAACTTCATACCCATCAGCTACCGTTCCCGCCGTTGGCACTGTAATAGGAACGGCTTTATCTTTACGCAATAAGTTTAGTTCATATTGCGCTTGACCTTGGCTCGGATTGATGTGTACATCTAATATATTACCAGATATATCCCAAGCTTCTAACGTACTAACAGCACTAAAGTTCTTGGTTTGACCAGCGATATTGACCTTCATAACAACCTTATTTACAGCGTTAACAAGCTGTTTACGTCCAGATACAGTTACCTCTTTCGGTACAATGGTTACTGACTTGAGAGCAACATCGTCGGAGAACTTACCAATCGGAACAATTTCAACCGGTATTTTCCGCTCTGCATATTCGTCTACATTAATTGTTATAGTATCAGGCTTAACCTCAACAAGGCTCATTCCCGCTGGAGGGGTAAATCCAATGGTTACATTATTTTGACCTGGTTTTACACCAGATGCATCAATATACGCACGAAGATTATCTGCCTTTATAGACATAATCGTATCGCGAGGGCCCGAAAGGACAATGCGTGCTACATCAGGTACATCTTCTATAATATAATGGGAATCAAGATTTTGGACTTGAACAGGTACTGTATAGGTTACCTCCATCACAGGGTTCTGATCTCGCATGATAAAGAACCACATGACGATAGCCGCTAGCAATGATAACAACTTAGCTGGCCAATTGCGTTTCAAATGTATCATCATTTTTTTGCCCCCCATTTCCACATACCAGTAATGGTTTGACGAGGGCGTTCCATAAATGTACGCAACGCTTCTTTAATTTGATCTTCCGGTAAATGGCGATAAATATGACCGCCATAGGTGTAGGAAATTGTCCCCGTTTCCTCACTGACCACAACAACGACAGCATCAGTTTGTTCGGACAAACCGATGGCTGCACGGTGACGCGTACCAAGTTCAGTACTCAATGTACGATCCTCAGTTAGTGGCAACAAACACCCTGCTGCACGAATACGTCCATCGCGGATAATCAGCGCTCCATCATGAAGTGGTGTACTAGGAACAAAAATATTTTTAATTAGTTCGCGGCTCAACACAGCATCCATTAAAATGCCTGTATCAACGAAGTCATTGAGGCCCACTTCACGTTCAAAAACGATAAGTGCCCCAGTATGCTCACGAGACATAACGCGAGCCGCCGCCATCACTTCATTGATAGCCATATCCATTTCCTCTTCGTTGACATTCTGTGCCTTACTGAAAATTCGACCACGGCCCAATTGTTCTAAAGCACGACGCAATTCCGGTTGGAATACTACAGGTAATGCGAAGAGAAGAACGGTCATACTTTGTTGCAAAATCCAATTGATAACATATAGATTCAGCAAATGACTCAATAAATTTAGAATCGCTAGCATAACGAGGCCCTTTAAAAGAGAAACGGCCCGTGTATCTTTAAGCAATTTATATAAGTAATAAATACCTACGGCAACGATTAAGATATCAGCAATATCAAGAAGCCTAAAGGTATGTATAAGTGCGTCAATATGCATAAAAATAGCTCCTTATACAAAATAATAAGGTACAACCAACTACTTGGCTGTACCTTATATTTTAACTCATTTTAGAAACACTGTAAATTTATAAACGAGTATAAGATTTTATTTTTTCTATAGTTATGAACTTAAATGTTTTGTGTTTCAATCCACACATCCATTTGACCGCCGCAAACCATACCTTCTTTGACAGCTACATCATCATCGAGTAATACGTCAATTCGACGGTGCGCTTCTTTTTTATTCAAAGAATCAACTGCACTGAGGCGAATTTCATTTTCTGCTCGGCCACCACCGATAGTGCCAAAGATGGAACCATCTGGGAATACAACCATAGATGTACCAGCTTTACGAGGTGTAGATCCACGCGTATACAAAATAGTAGCAACAGCTAATGTTTCATTTTTACGAGCACTTAAATATTCAATAAACTCACGATTCATGGCTCACTCTACCTTTCCGCAATGAGCCGCCTTTTTTTCCACGCACCACTGCCAAATATTCGCTAACGATAGATAATGCAATCTCCTCAGGGGTTTGTGCACCTAAGTCTAGACCAATTGGTGCATATACCATATCTAATTCTTCTTGCGTCCAACCTTGTTCACGCAATACTTCAAATGCATAATGAATACGCTTTTGACTGCCCATAACACCCATATAGGTTGGCAAATAATCGCGCAATTGTTCTAAGCATACATTATCATACTCATGAGCACGAGTAACAATGATAAACCCATTATATTCATCAAGAGGTAGATCATTTTTAAAGTTTTCTAATGGTAAGCATTTACGAGTTACACGTTCATCAAAGAATTCAGGAACTACATATTCTGGGCGGTCATCTACAACGGTTACACGACACCCGATAAATAATAATAAATCGGTAATAGCACGGCTCACATGACCCGCACCCAATACGAGGACAGATGGATCATTTTCTACAGGTTGTACGAAACATTCCGCTTCGCCTACCATGCATAAAGAATTAAGCTTTGCTTTATCTACCATAAATCCTTCGATTGGTGTACCATACAAAACACTACCATCTTCAGCATAAATTGTCTTATCCCCTTGACGAGGGCCAGACAATACAGTAACCATCAGCGTAGTTTCTGTAAGCTGAAGACGGTCTTTCATCACATCATAGATCGTTTCCATCTTGATTCCTTTCATACTCCCATGCAGTAACAGCTTCTAAAACACCGCCACCAACGGCAAGGGATTTATCTGAAATACTATAACAATGAGATTCTTCACAACGAGCATCTACATCGGCCAATTTAAAATGGTCGGATACGATGAGTCCGCTCTTAAGAATACCTCTAAGAATACCTGTAATTTTTGCCCGCACTGGCTCTTTATCTACATAACCAATGACTTCATTAGCTTGTACAGAATCGCCAATATGGCGCTTAGCTGTAAACAGACCAGCCTTTTGTGAGTGAATAACACGTTCATGAGTATAACCACCTACATTACCGGGAATCCCCGTATTAGGCTGCGCTGAACCATCATAGATGCAACGACCTAAGTAATGACCGCGCATGGTTTCAATGACAACATCCACATCATGCCCTGCAGTAAATCCAGGCCCCACACCAATGACGAGATCTGCATCATCACGTTTGGTACCAAGATTCTTTTTACTTAAAATAGCATCTACAACAATAGCTGGCTTCAATGTATCAAGTAGCTCTTCATATGAACTAGTCACAACGGGAATAACACCTTGTGCCAACGTATCTGCTACTTCACTAAGGGCTACATGACGTGCTACAAAGCGTTCCAAAATCATTTCTCCGCGATGTACAGCATTGCCATAACATACTTCACGACGAATCATGGTAGGAATGGCGATTTCGTTAATCACCACAGGATAGCCTGCACGTTTCAATCTATATACAGCGCCAGAAGCGATGTCTCCGCCTCCGCGCATAAGGACTAATGGTTTCATAATGCCTCACTTTCACGTTGTTTCAAACGCTCAAAATCATCGGGTGTGTCAATATCATATCCAACATCGTCACGAATCCACAATTTGATAACATGGTCTTTACCACTACCGCGAATGATAGTTTTGCCACCTTGATCCCCTTGGATATGTTGCAATGATTCAAACCAATGTGAACCAAATAGAACAGGATTTCCCGACTGATAATTCGCCCCATAATGCGGGACGACGATAGTTTTCGAATGAAAGTTATCACTAAATGCACTAATAACCTGATGTACAACATTCCCAGTCAATAGTGGTTGATCCCCTACAGAACAAAGAATGCCGTCTAGCAGTATCGGTGAGTTTTCTACCAAATGACGTACTCCTATCGCTATGGACAGGCCTTGTCCACGCTCAGGATGTTCGTTCTGAACGACTTCAAAGCCATAGCTTGTAACAATGGGTTCTAATTTCTCATGATCCTCACCAGTAACCGCTACAAAAGGTAATTTACAGAATTCAGTAGGTCCTATCGAATCATTCCATCCACAATGAAGAGCCCCACAGACCGCATCTAAAACAGTTTTCCCACGCCAGGGTAAAAGCTGCTTATTACATCCCATGCGCTTGGATTGACCTCCTACAAGGAGGACAATGCCAATATACAAAGGACGACGGTCTATGGGGTCTCTCATGGGACTGAAAGCGGTATTAGATTTTGCTTTCACATAAGTCATGAGTACCTACCGACATTGAATAATGCGACGGATTTCACAACTTGCTTTGTATCCATCAGCTAAGATGATATCGGAAATGTCGCTATCTACAATATGATCAATAAAATCATCAATGATACGATGTTGCACCGTTTCATAACCAGTACAGAACAGAATTTTTTTACCTTTACTGTATTGGAATAAACCTTGTTTATGGAGCACAAGATCAGCCAACATGCGTGGCGTTACAATGGCACCCATATCGCGTTTCACAATATCTTGAACGAGCTCGATGTTATGCACGTGCTCATCATCAAGCGGCGCTCCTAACATTTGTAAATTCACAAGACCAATCGTAGTCTTTGTAAGAGATGGGATGACTGGTTCAGTCGTCTTAGGCGCCTTAAGCCATTTTTCCTTTGCCCCATCTGCTTCCACTACAATTTGCCAGTTCGGATGCAATTTTGCTAAACCATCGATAAGATCACAATCTAAGGAGTCCACTTTTGTTCCTGTAATGCCAGAGAACCACGCACCACAATATCCACGCAAAATACGATCAGTACAATATTCATCAGCTTCATTAATATTTCGAGTATAAATCGGTTCATAATGAGCCACTTGAGATTCATAGAGTCGAGTCGTAGTCGTAACTACGATGGGCTGACCTTTCAGCCTTCCATATTCTACTAATTTTGAAAGCACAGTCGTTTTACCGCCTGCCCCAACAAGGGCCACGATTCCCGGCTGAATCAATCGATTCCAATAGGATGTTTGTGATGTCATAAAACCAGGCCTCCTTAGAAAGGAAAAGTAAATAGAAATCTCTATACTTTATATTTCTCGTCCATAGCCACAAATACCTTCTCAGGTGTCATAGGTAATGTACGAACGTCCGCACCAACTGCATTTTTAATAGCATGTTGAATAGCTGGACTAGCCGTATTAATAACAACTTCACCAATAGATTTGGCACCAAATCCGCCTGTCGGTTCATAAGACTCTACAAAGTCTACATGTAACTCACCGATATCTTGACGGGTTGGAATTTTATAAGTCATAAGGTTATTAGTCTCTAAGCGACCATTATTAGAATAGCGTACATCTTCATACAACGCCATGCCGATAGCTTGTACTACGCCGCCTTCAACTTGAACGCGAGCCAATTTAGGATTGATAACAGTACCGCAATCGATGCAGGAATATGTATGAAGCGGAATAACCTTGCCAGTTTGTTTGTCTACTTTTACCTCTGCAATAGTTGCCATGAATGGAGGTGGGGACGTATGACTGCCCCATGTAGCGAAACCAGACAATTGTTCTGCATTAACGCCTACTAATAATTTTGGAGCTAATTGATGGATATCCATAGTTTGAGAACCATCTTTTGTGGTAGCTACAACGCCATCAAAATCGATGTTTTCTACATCTGTATCGAAGAATTGAGCGAACTTAGCAATAATCTTAGTGCGTAATTCTTCAGCAGCCATTTTCGCCGCCGTACCAGTTACGTATGTTGTACTAGATGCATAGGAACCTGGATCAAATGGTACGATATCTGTATCAGATTCAACAACAGTCATGTATTCCATAGGACAGCCAATGATTTCACAAGCCATTTGAGTCAATACAGTATTAGCACCCATGCCCATATCGGAAGAGCCCGTATACAATGTGTAGTTACCATCATCGCCAAGACGAATTTCTACAGATGCTACGTCAATGTTAGCAACACCAGAACCTTGTAACGCTAATGCCATGCCAAGGCCACCGCGATAACGTTCGTCAATATTCCAAGAATGAGGACGTTCATCCCAACGAGCCATTTCTTTTACGCGATTTACTGTATCTTGGAATAGACCAGAGTCAAGGTATTCATCTGGAGCGTATACCAAGCTTTGTTCACCTTGAGCAATCAAGTTCTTTTGACGCAATTCAGCAGGGTCAATACCCATTTTATCCGCCAAATTATTAACAGCACACTCTAATGGCCATAGCGCTTCAGTAGCACCATAACCACGGAATGCACCGCCTGGTGTATGGTTCATGTACACGCCTTCTGTACCGTAGTGGATAGCTGTCGCTTTATTGTATAAAGGAATGGACTTATGCTCACCAGCTGTAGTAGTAGTGAAACAGTGAGTTGCATGAGCACCTGCATCAGTAATAGAGTCCATATCAATTACTTTGATAATTCCATCTTTTGTAGCACCTACACGGATTTTCCATTCACGAGCATGACGTGTAGTGGAGCAAGTCTGTGCTTCAGTACGATCGTATAAGAGGTAGCATGGTTTCTTCAATGTCCACGCCACAAAAGCTGTCATAATTTCTGTGCAAGCCGTTTGTTTAGAACCGAAACCACCGCCGATACGAGGTTTGATTACGCGAACCTTTGTAGCTGGAATTCCTAATGCACGCGCAATATGACGGCGTACATGGAATACGATTTGTGTGGAAGATACGATAACTACGCGGCCCAATGCATCAACGTAACCATAACTTTGGAATGGTTCCATTGCTGTTTGGCGTGTAGCCTGGTCAAAGTAAGTGCCATCTACTATATAATCACATTTTGCAAGTTCAGCTTCAATATCGCCTACTCGTTTATGATAAGATACGCAAATATTGCGTTTATAATCTTGACCTACAGGGATATTATTATGAATATCATCTTCAGGATGGACTACTGTTTCATGGTCGATAGCCGTATGCATATCGAGTACAGGTTTTTGTACTTCGTATTCAACCTTGATAAGAGGCATCGCTTTAAGTGCTGTAGCTTCATCTTTTGCAACAACAAGAGCCACTTCATCGCCTACATAGCGAACTACAGGGTCTAAAATAAGCGCATCATAAGCAGATGGCTCTGGATAGGTTTGACCAGCCAATGTAAAACGAGTATTAGGCACATCTTCATGTGTAAAGATCGCTTCTACGCCAGGAATCAATTTAGCTTTAGATGTATCGATTGATTTAATGCGCGCCTGTGCATGAGGGCTACGAAGAACCTTAATAACGAGCGCATCTTTTGGAACAAAATCGCCAGTATAAGACGGTTTACCCGTCAAAATACCTTTAGAGTCAACCTTGTCATAAGATTTACCAATGTGCTTATTCATTATTTTAGGCCTCCTTCTAAGAATTTACGAACCCCTCGAAGTTGTGATTCATAGCCAGTACAACGGCACAAGTTACCGATGAGGTATTCACGAATCTCATCATCACTAGCCTTTGGATTTTTACGTTTCAAGTTGATAGCACTCATCATCATGCCAGTTGTACAGAAGCCGCATTGGTCAGCGCCTTCGCTAGCAATACAAGCCGCTAATAATTCAGCCTCTTCTTGCAAGCCTTCTAATGTAGTGATTTTATGACCTGGCGCACGGAATGTAGGATATGCACAAGACAAGATAATTTCGTCATCTACCCATACGGTGCAAAGGCCACAGTTTGTTGTGTCACAGCCACAACGTACGCTATAGTAACCAAGATTACGCAATGTATCCAACAACATTTCATCAGTTGGCACATTAACAGTTACATTTTTATTATTAATATTAAGTACGAGTTCCATTATTGTGCCACCTCCTTAGACAAGCGTTGAACCATAGCTTTTACCATTTCCATGCGATATTCTTTGGAAGCATGAGAGTTAGATTGGTAAACTAACTCTTCAGATGCTAATTGACCTGCTTCTTTTGCTGCACACAATCCTTTTTCTGAAAGCAGAGCACTTGCTTTTTCTGCTAATTGAGGCACGCCAGGTCTTGTACCGATGTACACTTCAACGCCTTTGTCATCACGGCGAAGAGCACCTGTCAACACTGGGAAGTCACCACGAGAGATGCGAAGAGCCTCTACAGCTACAGGCACATCTACTTTAGGGATACGAATTTCCACGAGGATATCACGTTCTCTGTATTTCATATAGTCATGTATGGACATGCGACCGCCTTTAAAAGTAACGATGTCTGCATGTACTGCCATTAATGCAGGAATAATGTCGGAGAAGCCGAAGCGGCTTGCTACAGATCCACCCATAGTAGCAGTGTTGCGGAATTGAATGCCAAGAATTTCTTTAACACCTTTAACAACAGCACCACCACAGAATTGTTGTAATGGCTCAAAACGTTCCACGTCGCCTTGCGTTGCCATAGCACCAATGACAAATTCGTTATCCTCTTCGCGAACATAACGCAAGTCAAGACTAGCCATATCAATCACTGCAGGCCATGTGCGTCGACCTAAACGCAACCAGCAGCCGCCAGCTAGCATTGGGGCAGTTTTGTTTTTTGTGGCTAATTCATAAGCCTCTTCCACCGTCTTCGGTTGTAATACTTTCATAAATGCTAACATAATCTGTCCTCTCAATGGTATACTAATACTAACAGTACTGGATGATAACCATAAAAATACAGATATCACCGAACTACAAACCTAGCAGGAATCTATAGAATTCCTCACGTTTCTTATACTTTTATTTTACCAATTATTCGCTACTAAATCTACGATGAAAGATATAAATTTACAAGAATTTTGCAAAGAATTACATATTTATGAATTTGGTATTGCCCCTTGGCCCCTACCTGAAAATACAAAAACTATTTTGTATGAAAGTAACCCCTGTCCATTTACAGCAGCCGACGTAGAAGAGCGATTGCTAGGAACAACAGAGTTTACGCCCAAAAGCGCTATAGTATGCCTCTTCCCATACTACGTAGAGCGTAGAGGTCCATCTAATCTTTCCCGCTATACATGGGCTACAGATTATCACCTGGTCATTAATGAATATTTAAAAAAACTTACTGAAAAATTACAAAAAATGGATACTTCAGCCCAGTTTTCTATACATTGTGATACCTCTCCTCTCGCAGATCGTTACATGGCCTACTTAGCAGGCCTTGGTTTCTACGGCAAAAACAATTGTTTCATCAGCCCTAAATGGGGTTCCTATGTAGTCATCGGAACAATTTTAACAACATTAGAATTTGAGCCAAATACACCGCTCGATCAATCCTGTATGGGATGCAATCGTTGTATTACGGCCTGCTTGGGCCAATGCTTAGGTCATGACGAATTTAAATATGATACCTGTAAAAGCTACTTAACACAGAAAAAAGGAGAGCTAACAGTCGAAGAAGAAGACATCATCGCTAAGACTCCCCTAGTATTTGGCTGTGATGTATGCCAAGAGGTATGCCCGCACAACAAAGATATTCCTACAACCCCAATTCCTGAATTCCAATCAGTAGAACCGTACATTAATATAGATGAATTAGATTCGCTGACGAACAAAGAATTCAAAGCTAAATATGGTAATCGGGCATTCTCGTGGCGCGGGAAAAAAATATTAATAAGAAATCAAAATATTATTGAACGTAAATAGATATTATAATTTGTTATGCTTTATAAGCTTTACAGGCTTTGACATCTGTTTAGCAAAAACTTATAATAAAATAACAGAGATAGCTAGATGCCTAGGAACGTCCAGCTCATCTCTAAAACTTTATTTGAGATGTAAAATGGCTGTGACGTCTATTAAGATGTTATGGCTATTTTTCGTTTTTACGGCAAATAAGCACTACGAATGCGCCACAAGTGAATAATAAGCTGATGATGCTTACCACTAGGGACAATATTTCAAAATCACTCATAGTCTCACCTCCTCGAACGAGAGAGATGAGCAGAACAACATCTAACTACCTCCTACACTAAAGTATAAATACAAGAAATTACGAAGTATAATGATTAATTGATATGCCACTAATAGTCACATACGTAGGAGATTTGGTATTTTTGCAGAATAAAAAGAGACGACCTCTGGTCGTCTCTTTTTTAATCATTATTTGATTTCGTAGTAGTTTAGTTCATCCAAACTTTTTCCAAGAGCAGGCATATAGGTTTCAAGGAACATATCAACTTCTGGCATATTGAGTGCTTTTAGTTTAGCTAAGATAGAGTCATGTGCTTCTTTAAACTCATCGTTTCCTGCTTTGAGTTCGTTCACACATTTCATATACGCTGAGATTGTATCTGCCGCCTTAACGATGGGCCATTCAGGACTCTCCTCTGCATCTACAATAAAAGGCTTATAGATAGCTTGTAATCGTTCTGGCAAGGTAGATAGCATTTTCTCTTGTGCCAACGTTTCAACTTCGCCATATAGTTCACGAAGCTTTGGATCAAAATATTTAATCGGTGTTGGCATATCGCCAGTAAAGATTTCACTCACTTCATGATACATTGCAATGACAGCTACTTTATTAATGTCTACATTACCACCAAAGTATTCATTTTTGAGTGCCGCTAAGTTATGCGCTACCATAGCTACTTCTAAGCTATGTTCTTGAATATTTTCTGTTTCTGTATTGCGCATAAGGCTCCATCGGTTGATAAAGCGCATGCGTTTTAAAAATGCAAAAAATGAACTCATATATCCCTCTGAACTAAATTACACCGCGAAGTTTAAAACCATAATCAAGGAACTGTACTGCTTCATCCCAACGGTTATCATCGTTAAGCATAACTACAATCATAGTATGACCATTACGTGTAGCTGATGCGATCAAACATTCCCCTGCCGCATTCGTAAAGCCTGTTTTCAAACCATTTGCACCAGGATATTTATTGCGAATGAAATGGTTTGTGGTACGAATTGTTTCAGGTGTACGATTTTGATACGGCACCTTATAATAATCATTAGCGACCTTATCACGGAACATTTGGTATTTCATACCGTATGCTGCAATCATCGCCAAGTCACGAGCCGTGGAGTGATGCCCCATTTGCGTCAAGCCATGAGGATTTAAGAATACACTATTCTTGGCTCCCGCTTTGACAGCAACGCGATTCATATCCTTCGCAAATTTCTCTACAGAACCACTTACATTTTCCGCTACTACAACAGCCGCATCATTACCACTGGCAACCATCATACCTTCAAGAACACCTTCCAAAGTGATTTGATCACCAACGCGTACACCCAGATTGGACTCCTCCATACTTGTTGCATAGCTACTGATAGTTGCTAGTTCATCAAGTTGTGTGCCTTTAAGTTCTAAAGCTGTTAACAAGGTAACCATTTTCGTAGTACTCGCAGGATGCATCCATTTATCTGGATTCTTTGCAAATAAAATTTCCTTTGTATCTGCATCAATGAGGACTACGGCCTCACCAACTGTAGATGGTGGTGCAATATACGCGGCATGAGAAATACTGGCACCGAGAATAACTGCGCCTATAAAGGCTATCATCAAAATAAGTCGTTTCAAAATCATATTTACATTAGTTGTTAAAGATATCATTTATCTCACTTTCTACATTACACATTAATTTTCAGGGCTATCATCAATTGCAACATTCGTTGCGTTTGCCTTTTTCTTAGTCCCCTTAATTTCACCAGTAGAATTATCTACATTTTGAAGATATACAACACGTTGAGGATATGGAATGTCAATGCCATATTTATCGAATGCATCCTTTACATCGGACATAATACTATATTGCACATCTAAGAAGTCTTTCGACTTAACGCGTGCATAGGCAGCAATACGTACAGAGTTATCGCCAAATTCAGAAATACCAATTTCCATATTTTTAGGATTGAGTACACGTTTATCAGCAGCAAAAATATTTTTTAAGATTTTAATTGCTTCATGATGATTATTGTTATAACCAATATCAAAGACGAACGGGATAACCCTTTCGTGAGTATAAGCAATATTAGTTATGGCTTGGGAGGTAAGGATAGAGTTTGGTATATACACATTTCTTTGATCTTTAGTAGTGATAATAGTATACATAAATTGAATAGACTTAACACTACCTACAGTATCTCCAACTTGAATAACATGACCTGCCCTAAAAGGCTTAAATATAAGAATTAATAAGCCTGATGCCAAGTTAGATAAGTTGCTCTGTAATGCTAAACCAATACCTAAACCGAAGGCACCAAAAGCAGCCACAAAGGATGTTGTAGGCACACCAATTTGATTTAAGCAAATCAAAATTAGACCTACTAGCAATGCATAATTGATGATCTGCGTAATAAAGCTCATCGCTGCAGTATCATAAGATGCTTTGGTCATAATGCGAACAGCAAAGGTTTTTACCCATTTAATAGCATAACGCCCCACCCAAAACATAATGAGAGCTAATAATATATTACCCGCTTGTGAAAAGAACCAGTCTCTAAATTGAACTAGAGTATTAGCATCTTTAAAGATCAGCCCAGATATTGTACTTAAGATATCTGACACAGTAAACCTCCTTAGTATCATTTTATAACTAAAGCTCTATACACTATAAATAAACACTATTAAATATAGTAACAGTATATCTATATGCTATAATTTTACATATACATTTACAAAATGATAGTAAAGTTATTATATCGTTATATTACATATATAACAATCTAAATCTAGGGAGACTTATATGTTTAACAATCCATATGAAGCACCACAAGAGCTTGTAACAGGAGGTCATGTAACGAAAGAATTAAATTCCGTTACAGTACACTTTGACGACATCCATTATTCCTTATCTAGTGGTCAACTCAATGGTGGGTATCACCATACATTAGCTGTACGAAATCAACAATTAACCTATCAGATTGAAACAGAAAAAGACTTACCTGGCGGCTCTGTAGCAAATTATTTAGCCCAAGAATTCGAGCATATCGATACACCTGTTCATTTTAGTACAGCACTACTCACATCTGCCACAATGAATCTTCACGCATACGCTAAGGTTGAAGAGCACGATACAATTGTGGAAACCATCGTTACTGCAGGCTATGAAAAAACAGCCCATCGTGCAGGCACAGGCTATTGCTACGAAGAGCGAGATGGCAGTTTCATAGTACCTGGTACCATCAACATTCTTGTCTTTACAAACAAGGCCTTAACAGATAGTGCTATGGTGAAAGCCATCATGACAATTACAGAGGCTAAAACAGCAGCCCTTCAAGATTGGGGTGTTGAAAGTGTACGACTCTATCCATTTATCAATGAGGATATCCCTGATGCAATAACAAAAGAGCGCAAGACATCTGCAACAGGCACCTCTACAGATGGTGTGATTCTCACCATCGATACAAATGGCGATGTATTAACAGATGCAGGCTCCTTCTCCCTATTCGGGGATACATTAGCTAAGGCTGTTTATATAGGTATACAACGAGCCTTAGAAAATGCTATTGGCGCCGAATAAACACACACATCCTAGGCGAAATAAAAACCGCACATCCTAGGCGATCGGGATGTGCGGTTCATTGCATATAAAACTGTTACACACAGTATAATATTTGAAAATGAATATCAAATTAAGATTTGAGAGTTTTTCTCAAATCTTTTTTTATTTTTCTAATTAATACTCATAGAAGAACTGTTGTAACTTTTTAAGGTTTTTAGTTTTAGTAAGGCCAAGCATCAATAAAATACGAGCTTTTTGTGGACTCAATGTATCACTTACAAGATAGCTTGCTAGTGCATCTTGTGGTACGGCAGACACCATGCCACTTCCCGTACGAGAGGCCCGTACAGTTGGGAATACTGTATTTTGTGTTATTTGACGTACATTTTGAGGGATTGTTCCATGCCCTAACCCAGTCAAGATAAGTCCATCAGGGTTAGTCGCCACAACACTCATCGGTACCATATCATCCATGCCACCATAGCAAGTCAAAATGACTACACGCGGCAATTCTTTTAAATCATGTACATCAAAGACAGATTCTTTCGTATGACGACGAGTAGATGCTTTATAATAATGAGCCACTCCATCTTGTACAATGCCAAGATGCCCTACTAATGGGCTATCGAAGGTTGCTACATTCGTTGTATTCCGCTTAGAAACATCGCGTGCTCCATCAACATAGCCATTTAGTACAACAAGTACACCTTTACCTACAGACTCTGGCGTTCTCGCCACTTGAATCGCTTGTAATAGATTAATCGGACCATCTGCACTGATTGCTCCAGCAGGTCGCATAGAGCCAGTGATAACGATAGGCTTATCTGTATGAACAATAAGATTAAGGAAATAGGCTGTTTCTTCCATGCTATCTGTACCATGAGTAATAACAACACCGCCTATATCCTCTTGATCAACTAAGTCTTGTACTAACTTAGATAAATCCAACCAATGCTGTACTGTAATATCGGAACTTTCAATATTACTAAACTGAGTATATGTATATGGACCATATGGTTCTGTGCCAGGTACAGAATCTAGAATCTCATTGAGACCTAGCACACCTGCAGTATAGCCAGTCAAATCTGTATCGGATGCGCCTTGTCCAGCAATCGTACCACCCGTACCAATCAAAGCTATTTTTGTCTCCATATTTCCTCCATCATAAAATACATAAAATAGTGAATCATTTGTTAATCAACGTTGGGGCTGAAAAGAAGGCATCAATTCTAGTTTATGCTTATTAATACGGTTCAAATGATCAATACGTTCTTTTGTTTCTAAATTATCTATTTCACCAGTTCTAATATAGCGATCTAGAACTGCATAGGTAAAACCTAATTTATCTTCATCAGATTGACCACTGAGGCCATCACTAGGTGTCTTATCTACAAGATATTTCGGAATATCTAGGAGTCGACCAATTTGACGAACCTCTTCTACAACAAGATTGGCGAGAGGACTAAAATCCCCTGCACTATCGCCATATTTTGTAGAGTACCCTACATAATCTTCAGAGCCGTTACATGTATTGGCTACACGCGCCCCATTCGGTAAGTTTTGACCAACAGCATATAAGGTTGCCATCCGAAGTCGTGGCGGTGTATTGATAGCTGCATCCTTAGATATATCAGCTCTACCGGTAACAACTCCATACCTTTCGCCTTGAATGATGGCATTTGTTAAGGCTGTATACGCAGCCCCTATGTTCACAATAATATGAGGAATACCTAAGTGATTGACAACAGCCTTAGCATCATCGATATCAGATTGAACGCCGTTTGGCATAAGCACTCCCACTACGCGTTCTGACCCAAGGGCTTCTTTACAAAGGGCCGCCACAATTGTGGAATCCTTACCACCTGAAATACCTACTACAGCGCTACAACTAGGACCATTTTGACTAAAATATTCTTGAATCCATTGAATTAGAGCCTCTTTTGTAGCTTGTGGATTGTCTAACATAAGCCCTCCTATTTCTTCCGGAAAATACGATTTAATAAATCCATTTTCATTTGATAGTATCCTGGACTCATATCAAGGTAATGACGATGTGGATTTTCAAAACGTTGCTCTTCAAGCCAAATTTCAGTTTCTAATTGGTCTTTAACATATTGACGAAGCTCATCTAAAGTTGGTAATTCTACTAGTAATTTTCCATCCTTAATAATGAGTTGTTTCATTTCTTTGAAAGTACAGTTTTCAAAGTACAATTCACGCCACGGTTGTTCTGGATCAATATAACGATATGGTTCGGTTGTATCTGGTACCTCTTCTAACAATGTTAATAAATCTGCAATGGCACGACCTTTCTCATTGTACACGCGGTACACCTTTTTAAATCCTGGGTTCGTAATCTTTTCAACAGATTCGGAAATCTTAATACGAGGCTCCCATACGCCATTTTTTTCAACCCCAGCAATCTTGTAAACTGCACCAAATACAGGGTCACTCTTGGAGGTAATCAGTCTTTCACCAACCCCGAAGATATCGATAGGCCCGCCTTGAATTAACAAGGATGTAATCGTATATTCATCAAGGCTGTTGGAAGCCATAATTTTACAATCTTCTAAACCCGCTTTATCAAGCATGCGGCGTGCTTTTTTAGCCAAGTACGCAAGGTCGCCAGAATCAAGGCGTATACCTTTTAAGCGTTTTCCCATAGGTTCCAATACCTCTTTAGCTACTTTAATAGCATTAGGAACCCCAGAGTTTAATACATCATAGGTATCAACAAGGAATACAGCCCCATCTGGATACACTTCAGCGTAAGCTTTGAAAGCTTCGTATTCAGAATCATGATACATAACCCAACTATGAGCCATGGTTCCACTCACAGGAATACCAAATTGTTGGCCTGCTAAAACAGTCGCCGTAGACTGTACCCCACCAATGTAGGCTGCTCTCGCACCATATACAGCGGCATCCACATTATGAGCTCGACGAGCTCCAAAGTCGGCTACTACACGCCCATCCGCAGCACGAACGATGCGATTAGCCTTTGTAGCGATAAGGGACTGATGGTTCATCATAGTTAGCACTGCAGTTTCTACAATTTGTGCGTCTATGAGAGGAGCTACGATGGTTATAACTGGTTCATTTGGATAAATAATAGAACCTTCTGGGAACGCATATACATCACCAGTAAAGGAAAAATCTTTAAGATAGTTTAGAAATTCCTCACTAAAGATCCCTTGATTCCGTAAAAAACCGATATCACTTTCATCAAAGTGTAGATTTAAAATGTACTCAACGATTTGTTCAAGACCACCAAAAATGGCAAAGCCACCCTTATCTGGATTGCGTCTAAAGAACACATCAAAAGCGACGCGATCCGTATTTTCATGTTGTGTAAAATAGCCGTGTGCCATGGTCATCTCATAAAAATCCATGAGCATACTAATATTGCGACTGTCGTGTTGCATCGGTTCACCAACCTTCTAAAATCTAATGGAGTTAATCAATCGTTAATCGTATATCCTCATTATACATTATTATTCCTATATAGCCAGTACATACATATATTACAGATTTCATTAACTATCCTAATAATCATTCTTGTGATATAACTATATATATACTAACTATTTATATATTCCATATATGTGTCGGTGAAAGTTATCACTGGAATAAACTCTTTTATTGGTATTACAAATTCAGATACTAATAAAAACACTAAGTATTCCGTATAATCAATCAACATATATATCTATTATTTACATGAGAATGAAAGGAACCATTATGGAATCAATCGTTCAAGCAAAACGCGTATTAGAAATATTTAAAGAAATGAGCCAAATTCCTCGTGAATCAGGAAACGAAAAAGGCATCAGCGATTATATCGTAAACTTCGCTAAAAACTTGGGGCTTGAAGTTCATCAAGACGATCAATTTAATGTAGTCATCAAAAAGCCAGCGTCTCCAGGTTATGAAAACCGACCTTCTATCATCTTACAAGGCCATATCGATATGGTTTGTGTACGAGATCATGACTCCAATCATGACTTCTCCAAGGATCCTATTGCAAACATCATCGAAGGTGAATGGATGCACGCAGACCATACTACACTAGGTGCAGATAACGGTATGGGTGGTGCGATGATGCTTGCCATCCTCGAAGATGATAGTCAACAACATGGACCTATGCAATTATTGTTCACTACCAATGAAGAAACTGGCATGGATGGCGCTTTCGCCATTAAAGAAGGCCAAGTAAGTGGCGATTACCTACTCAACCTCGATACAGAGGTAGAGCACGACTTCACTGTTAGCTGTGCTGGCGGTTGTCATGTTCACGTAAACATTCCATTATTGCGTGAAAATAACCAACCTGGTTATGATGCAGGCTTAACTCTTACCGTAACAGGCCTTAAAGGCGGTCACTCTGGTATCGAAATCTGCGAACAACGCGCAAATGCTAACCAAGTATTAACACGCGTACTCTATGACATTCAACAACAATATCCTGTATGCTTAGCATCCTTTGAAGGCGGTGTAAAACATAATGCCATTCCTTCTAAAGCAGTAGCTACATTATCCGTACGCGCTGAAGATGTAGAAGCCATCAAAACTTTAATTGAATACCAAGAGAAACAATATCTCCATGAGTATGGTATCCAAGATCCAGGTCTTAAATTTGTCGTAGAAGATGTCGCAACACCTGATGTAGTCTATGCGGATGATACAACAGAAGCCCTCATTACTTACATCTATCTTGCACAAGATGGTGTTCATTCTGTAAGCAAATCTATCCCAAATCTTGTAGAAACTTCTGACAACATCGCAATCGTACGCGAAAATGAACATACTATTGAAGTACTCATCTCTATTCGTAGTTCTAACAGTAACAGCCTTGAATTCTTAGCAAAGAAAATGCTTCTTCTTGCAAAAACACTTGGCGTATCTGCAGAACGCACTGGTGGCTATCCAGCATGGGAATATGACAAAGGATCAAAACTTGAAGAGCAAGCTATTTCCTTACATAACGAAATGTTTGATACACCAGCGAATGTCAACGCAATTCATGCCGGTCTCGAATGTGGCTTGTTAAAAGGTGTACTACCAAATACACAAATGATCAGCTTTGGTCCTACTATCGTAAGTCCACATACACCAATGGAACGCGTTCATTTACCATCTGTTGAAAATGTATATGTATATCTAAAAGCTTTATTAGCTAAGTTACAATAAACATAAAATAGTAATATTGACTATATACTTTATGTATAATTTGGTATACTAAAGGTAATCTAATTAGAGATTTATATAACGAATTCTCTTCTCACCCTCCTATAAGGAGTTCAGTCAACTCTCCCTCGACTGAGTCTTCTATAGGAGGGATTTTTTTATATTCTTCTCCCAAAATTTGAAATTAATATTTATTCATAGAGGAGTATCTCTTCATATATACGTAAATCGATATATACAATACTTTTCACAATCAATTATGAATATTAAATACATCTGTCACTATACTCATATAAGGTATATAACCAATATATTTAATGAGAATTTTAAGAAAAATAGTACTTTCATAACTATGCATATACCCTAGGGTGTATTTTCTGTGTTATCCTATAGGTGTATACTGTGTTTACATTACTCAGGAGGTACGTATGATCCCTATTGTTATCATATCCGGATTTCTAGGGTCTGGAAAAACAACATTTTTACAACACATACTAAAAGAACATAAATCTACAGATAAAATTTTAATTATAGAAAATGATTTTGGTGAAACCAGCCTCGATGCAGCAAATCTTGCAAAAACAGGGGCTACCATTCGTGAAGTTACATCTGGCTGTATTTGCTGTAGCTTGCAAGGAAATTTCCAACAAGCACTGCTCGACATTCTGCAAAATTACGATGTAGATACCATCTATATTGAACCATCAGGGGTCAGCAAATTAAGCGAAATCATCCATACATGCGAGGATGAAGAGATTGCAAAATCCGCCTATGTTCATGCATCGGTAACCACCGTAGATGCCATGCAAGCACCTATGTTTATCAAAAACTTTGGCCTCTTCTTTAAAGATCAAATCACAAATAGTGATGCCATCTTCTTAAGTCATACCGAAGATATCCAACAAACAAGCATTACAAAACGTATGATTCACGAGTTAGCACCAAATACTCCAATTCACGAAGAAGCATGGAGCACCATTGCGTTACGAGACTATATCAAACGTCTCTATCATTGTCATGATGACCACTCTCTACATGACGAACATCTATTTATGAGCCATACCTTTAAAGACTTGCGTACGCTCACATTAGTTCAATGGAAAACCATCTTAGAAGGTATGCCTGATACAGTACTCCGTGCTAAAGGGATTGTACCGACCGCCGAAGGACCTCATGAGTTGCAATACGGTACCCATTACTGTTCCCTATCCCCTAGTGAGTCCACGGACTATAGCTTAGTTGTTATTGGTACAGATTTTAATGTGCCAATGGTACATAACGAAGTGTGTCAATCATGATACCTGTTTATATCGTTACCGGATTCATCGGTTCTGGTAAAAGTACTTTCATAAATGAACAACTACAATATCGTAAAAAGCTTGGTGGCACAGCATGTATCAGCGCCGAAGAAGGTACTGTATCACTCATCAAAGAAGGATTACAACTCAATCCTGATAGGCTTAGTGCAATTACGCCTAATGAACCCCACACATATAGTTCTATAGCTAATGAAATCGCAAGCTATGTCGACAAGGTAAAGCCTAAAGAAATATGGATTGAATGGAACGGTATGATCAGCTTTCACCAACTAGAAGCCTTGCTATATAGTGATAAGCTGCGCCATCTATTACAAATCGAAAAGGTATTATATCTTTGTACAGACCAATTCGTCGCATCCATTTTGCCTGGTTTAGGTAATGATGTAACAAGCCAATTATATAGTGCCGATTGTATCATCACAGAAACCGATACACATCACGCCTTATTACGGACCTATAACAGTGACGCCAAGATTGTAACTGCGCCAGCGCCAGAAAAGGTAGCAGAATTATGCCGCAATTCTACGTGGGGACTCATACCAAATCTATTAGTTATCGGCATTACAGCCTACATACTATTAGTCACTGCATTCCGTCATGACATTCCTTACTCTATTCATCAATGTTTTGCCATCATTACAGGCCTCATTATTGAGGCTATCCCGTTCCTATTATTAGGAACCATTGGATCAACAGTAATTCGCTATTTCGTACCACAAAGAATACTGCTAAAACTATTAGGAAATCATTCTTGGAAGAGCTATGGTGCCGCTATGGTTAGTGGTTTAGCCTTACCAGTTTGCGACTGTGCTATTATTCCATTATTTAAAGCACTTACAGATAGAGGCGTACCATTATCTGTAGCCATCCTATTTATGCTCGCCAGCCCAATCATCAATCCGATTACTATTCTATCCACCTGGTATGCCTTCCCAGATGATCCAATGATCTCCGTATGGCGTATCATACTTGGCCTTGGCGTAGCTTTATTGGTAGTCTTATCATTCCGTTTTATACCACCATCTACGTCTATGATGAAAGCTAAAACGGCACAGAACCTAAGTTATGAAGAAATCGTCTTAGAATCATCGGAAAGTAAGCATATCAATAAAAGAAGATTACTCATTCATATGGAAAAAGAGTTCTCCCAGCTCTTATTCTATTTCTCCATTGCAGCTTGTGTACTATCCGTAGTACAAGTGTATGGAAAGCCTTGGCTCATCAATGCCGGTATCACATTACCTGATGTGTGGGCCATCCCAATTCTGCTATTATTAGCGTTCTTCTTCTCTGTTTGCTCTACATCAGATGCTATTATAGGCAAATCCTTGAGCACTCTGTTCCCTATGAGCTCAGTCATGGGTTTCCTCATCTTAGGACCTATGCTCGATATTAAAAATGTATATATTTTAAAACAATATATGCCTACATCATTTATTCTTCGTCTAGGCTTAACAATTGTTGTTATATCCTATTTAGCCGCATTAGGTTTTCAATTCTTTTTAAGCTAATGTTTAGTCATTACTATTTCAGTTCTTCATGAATATAAAAGGAGATGATTCTATGAAATTAGGACTTAAAGATCGCTTTTCCATTGTGAAAGGCTTACTTTACCTCATCTTAGGTATCTGCTGTGTATACCTAATCGTAACCGGTCGTTATTTGAACTATATCGCACCACGATATGAACTACTGCTAGGCATTAGCAGTGTAGCTCTCATATTAGGCGGATTGGCTACGGTTATTTGGGCTCCATCGCGCTATTATAAACACAACTGGCGCTCTATCGTACCTATCATTATTCCCGTAGTATTGCTCATCGTTCCCCCTGTCCTTGTGCCTACAACTAGTGTTCAAGGTGCTGCACGCATCAATGATGATACAAACAACTTCGACTTTACAAATGATGCCATCGGCGAGATGATTACTGTTAATAGTGAAAGCAAAGAGCCTGGCATTTCTAAAGATAAAAAAGAAATTGTGTTAAATTCAGATAATTTCTATCAAACAATCGTAAAGGTTGGATCTAATGTAGACCAATACAAAGACTACACAGTATATATGACAGGCTATGTAAACCGCGATGATAACACGCTAAAATCTAATGAATTTACCATCTCTCGTATGGCTATGTCCTGCTGTATTGCTGACGTGGCACCGATTGGCATGACCGCCTATAAACCAGATGGCGATAGTTTAGCCAATGAACAATGGGTTTCTATCGAAGGCAAAGTATCTACACGAGATTTCCACGGTCGTCAACAACCATACGTAGAAATTACAAAAATAAAATCAGCAGAACCTATTTTAGGTTATGTATATCCTTAAACAAACAATCTTAAATCGATAGCCTTAAAGAGGCTTAAATAAATATATAAACAATAAACAAAAACCGAGGCCTAATGCCTCGGTTTTAATAAACATATATTTAGTAAATATATAATAGTATTATATATGGACTATATTATATATGAACTATATTATCGATGTAACTCTTTAACAATTCGTTTGCCAAGAGATGCAGCAACGGCACAAAGGAAGATGTCTGGACCTACTGGAATCAAGAAGCATGTAATAATAACGGCCTCTACCCCAATTGGTTTACCTAAGTACAAATTCATAATGAAGTATAGATAAATCATACCAAGGCCATATACGATAAATAGATTTAATATGGAACCTACTAATAATCGTTTAAAGGAAAGTTTCTCCATAGATTCTGCAATACGACCTACTGCATAAGCACCTACCATAAAACCGATCAAATAGCCAAAGGTAGGTTGTAAAATGTAACCAGGACCACCACCAGATGTAAAAATCGGTACCCCAATTAAGCCTAATACAATGTAAATACCAACACTAGCAGCACCTAATCGACTACCTAACACAATGCCTGCGAGGGTAGTAAATAAGATTTGTAATGTAAATGGACAATTAGGTAATGGTACCCGTATGAAAGCACCTACGGCAATCAATGCCACAAAGAGTGCTGTCATCGTTAATTGACGGGTAGTAATGCGACCTTGTTTCGATACTGTGGAACTCATGGTATACCTCCATTAATAACACATCAACAAACTACTAACTACCTAAATTAAATCACTTGTATTTTTAATTGTCAACTATGCATGTTGACTTTTAGTTAACTATGTAGTCTAATACTATATATACAGCAATTCCAAGTATTTTGTTTTTTTGACCATATATTATAGTTATTATCAATCGTTCATAATAACTAAAAGATATACTCATCTTCATACAAAAAACTTTAAATTTCATTTTATATTCATGTAACAACATTAAATTATACGTAAGTAGATTGAGTAAAATCTACTTTCACAAAACAGTATATAAAAGTACCTTATATTAGGAGGCATTCATTATGAAAAATGTTAAAAAAGTATCAAAGGTATTATGTGCATTTGGCGTTAGTACAGTATTATTAGCAGGCGTAGTTGGCGCAGCTAGCAACCATGCTTACAACAACAATAGCAACTGGAAAGGCGTTGGTAGCGTAGCTCCATCCGCTCAAGCTAACTATTCTGTTGATTACATGGGCGCTGTTACAGTATTCCAACAAAACTTCCCTGGCGCTACTGTAAAATCTATTTCTTACGATGCTAAACATAACCCTTACTATGAAGTAGAAGGTTACTACAACAATCGTGCAGTAGAACTTAAAGTAGACGAAGCAACTGGCCAAATCGTTGGTAAAGAAGTTAAAGGCTATGCTAAAGCAAACAAAACTATTAACGTTCAAAACATCATCATCCCTGAAGTAGCTGAAACAAAAGCTCTTGAAAAAGTTGGTTCCGACTTCCAAACTATGGAATGGTCCGTTGAACGCGAAAACGGTAAAGTTGTATACGAATTCGATATGACAACTGGTGGCGACAAAAAAGCAGAAGTAAAAGTTGACGCTACATCCGGTAAAGTATTGAGCTCCAAAGTAAAAACTACAAAATACTAAGAAGCTCTTTTCATCTAGTGAACCCCTATCCTAACCCACTAAGATGACACACTACACATATAACACACATACTATACACACAGTATCCCAATGGATACACTCTCTAACACACAAACTAACACACAAACTTAGAGAGCCCTATAACTCACAAAGGGCTCTCCCAAAACCCTATCTCACACAATAGGTAAAAGGTCTGTGTTCACACACCACAGACCAAACGTTACACACACTATACTCCCTTTAAAAGACCTTGGATCGTTGAATCCAAGGTCTTTTTTCTATTCCCTATCCTCTATCTTCTATCCTCCAGATATTACTATATATTTATAGATGTCTACCATAACCCAACAATCTAATTTACAATTAACTAGGATACATTCTTCAACACAAAAAGACCTCCCACGAAGGGAGGTCTTTTGTATAAGTTTTATAGGTCTGATAGTTTGTGTTCTATTTCTTAAGCGAGGTCATGCTCAAGAATGTCATTTGTATGTTCTGAAAGTTTGATCTATAGTATTTCCACAATGGAAGTAAGAAATTATGCTTTATCTAAAGCTTGTGCCAAGTCTTCGATGATGTCATCGATATTTTCAAGGCCGATGGACAAACGGATCATATCTGGGGTTACACCAGCAGATTTTTGTTGTTCTTCGTTAAGTTGTGCATGTGTTGTAGATGCAGGATGAATAACAAGGGATTTAGCATCTGCTACGTTAGCAAGGTTGGAGAAGATTTCCAAGGAGTCCACAAGTTTAATACCTGCTTCTTTGCCACCTTTTATGCCGAATGTGAATACAGCACCAACACCTTTAGGGAAGTATTTGTCAGCTAAAGCTTTGTATTTGCTGTCTTCTAATTCTGGGTAACTTACCCATGCTACTTTAGGATGTTTAGTCAAGAAATCTACTACTTTCCGAGCATTTTCTACGTGACGTTCTACGCGCAAGGACAATGTTTCAACGCCTTGCAAGATTTGCCATGCTGCAAGTGGTGTAATGCACGCGCCAGTATCACGAAGCAATTGAGCACGAATTTTTACAGTGAATGGAATTGGCAAATCACCATACACTAAACCATTGTAATGTTCATCACCTTCGGAGAAGCCAGGGTATTTACCAGAACCTTTATAATCGAATTTGCCAGATTCTACTACTACGCCAGCCAATGTTGTACCATGACCACCAAGGTATTTAGTAGCAGAATGTACAACTACGTCAGCACCATGTTCTAATGGACGGAACAAGTATGGAGATGCAAATGTATTATCTACAATCAAAATGATATTGTGTTTATGTGCAATATCAGCTACTGCTTGTACATCGATAAGATTAATACCAGGGTTACCAATGGACTCGATATAAACAGCTTTAGTATTTTCATCAATAGCCGCTTCAAATTCTTCCAAATTATCAGGGTTTACAAATTTAGTTTCGATACCAAAACGTGGCAATGTAGCTGTGAACAAGTTGTAAGTACCACCATACAATGTAGATGCAGCAACAATATTATCGCCAGCATTTGCTACGTTCAAAATGGAATATGTAACCGCTGCAGAACCAGATGCTACTGCGATACCACCTGCACCACCTTCAAGTTGTGCCACACGAGCATCCAATACATCAGTAGTAGGATTGCCAAGGCGGGAATAAATACCACCAGGATTAGTCAAAGCAAAGCGACCAGCTGCTTCTTCTGCATCTTTAAATACGAAAGATGTAGTTTGGTAAATAGGTACTGCACGAGAACCTGTTGGATCTACCGTATGACCGGCATGTAATTGTAATGTTTCAAATCTGTATTGTTTGCTCATTATAACAACTCCTTTATATTAACTATATATTAAGTTCACTCTTTATACCTAGTATAGTACTATGTTTTAAAATTTATGTCTACAATTAATTTATATCGTTATCCATAGCTTGAAGCTATAGCCAATTATACGCCCTCAAAACCTAGAATTAAATCAAGCTCTAAAGAGCAACAAATCAAGCTATCCCCTTTCTTATATATAAAAAAGCCCCTAATTACTTTCCGAGAGTATTTCTCTGTAGAAACCTTAAAAAGTAATTAGGGGAATTTTCTAGTAACGATAATTTAGATATAGGCACCTAAGTTTTTATCGCGTTCAAATTTCATTTTTTGAATTTGTTCAATAATGTACGGTGTCTCTTGGTATACATAGTAATTTAACCAGTTTGTAAATAACAATGTACTTACAGAACGCCAGCGTACGATAGGACGTTGTTTAGGATCATCATCTGGGAAGTAATTTTCAGGAACTGCAATATCCAACCCTCTTTTAACATCTCGTTCATATTCACGATTAAGTGTATCCCAATCGTATTCGGCATGACCAAATACAAAGATATGTTTATTGTCTAAGCTGCGAACAATAGCTGCCCCTGTTGCCTCAGAACCTGCCAACAATTCCAAATCTCGATTTTCCTTAATTTGTTGTAAGGAAACCGTTGTATGACGGGAGTGTGGCATCCAGAATTTCTCATCAAAACCACGTAATAATACTGGACGATCATTGTAAATATCATGTTCGTACACGCCGAATAACTTCTCATCCATAATGGATTTATTTATACCAAAGTGGTGATACAAACCAGCTTGAGCACCCCAGCAGATATAGAACGTAGAGTATACATGCTCTTCGCCCCAATCCATAATCTCTACCAATTCAGACCAATAGTCTACCTCTTCAAAGGGCATTAATTCTACAGGAGCTCCAGTGATAATCATGCCATCAAAGAACTCATCTTTCACTTCATCAAAGGTACGGTAAAACGTTTCTAAATATTGTTCATCTGTATTTTTAGCCTTGCGAGATGCAGTATGCAATAATGTTAAATTCACTTGCAATGGACTATTACTGAGAGCACGTAAGATTTGAGTTTCAGTAACTTCTTTAGTAGGCATCAAATTGACTAGCAATATTTGCAAAGGTCGGATTTGTTGATTTTCCGCCCGTTCTGTATCCATCACGAAAATATTCTCTTGAGCTAATTTCGTAATGGCCGGTAAATTTTTTATTACTTTAATAGGCATATTCTCACCTCTATATATTCTACAATTTGATAACCTAATCGAAACAATTTAACTAATCTAATTAAAAGCCTTTAGCCTCGTAAGCACGTCGCCAAGCTTCGAGCCCTTCTTCTAATACCTTACGAGGGCAAGCGACATTAATACGTTCAAAGTCTTCTCCATCGACGCCAAACATGGATCCCGTATCGAGCCACAATTTAGCTTCATTGATAATCCATTCATCACGTTCCTTAGGGCTTAATGGCAACTTAGAGCAATCTAGCCACATGAGATACGTCCCTTCTGGACGATATACGTGAATTTTCGGCATATATTTTGCTACATAGTCGATGGTGAATTGAATATTATCTTGAATGTATTCTTTTAACTCGTCGAGCCAAGGTGCCCCGACTTTGTAGGCCCCTTCACAACCAACGATGCCCATCGTATTTAACTGGCTATAGCCAGCGCGATCGATTTCTTTAATAAAACGACGACGTAAGGAATCATTAGGAATGAAAATATTACTTACTTGTAAGCCAGCGATGTTGAAAGTCTTACTAGGCGCTGTACATACGATACAGTGTTCTGCATAGCTTTCACCAAGATCAGCAAAAACCTTGTGCGTATGCCCTTTCCAAACAAAGTCAGCATGAATTTCGTCGCTCACGATGAGTACGTTATGTTTAATACAAATGTCGCCGAGACGTTTTAACTCGTCCTCAGTCCACACGCGGCCTACTGGATTATGCGGATTGCACAAGAGGAATAATGTTACATTTTCCTCAACGATAGCCCGTTCAATGCCCTCAAAATCAATGGTATACTTCTCTTCGCCTTTGAGTAATGGCACATTGATGAGACGACGGTCATTATCATCGATAACCATACTAAATGGATAATACACAGGTTGGTTGATAAGCACCCCTTCACCTTCCTTGGTGAAAGCGCGAACCGCCATAGCCAAAGCAAATACAACACCTGGCGTTTTAACGAGCCATTTTTGTTCTGGGTTCCAGTTAAAGCGCGTAGTAAACCAATTTTGTAGCACTTCAAAGTATTCATCATCGGATTCGGTATAACCAAATACGCCATGGTTCACGCGGTCCAACAAGATTTGCTTCAATTCAGGTGGAATTTCGAAATCCATGTCCGCTACCCAGAATGGCAACACATCTGCTGGTTTACCGCGTTTGACAGCAAAATCATATTTCAAGGATTTTGTATGCGTTCTATCTAAAATTTGATCAAAATTATATTGTCCCATAGGAACTCCTTTATTTATTGAAAGCTTGTTCTAAGTCCGCAATCAAATCATCTGTGTCTTCAATACCTACAGATAGACGCAATAAGCGACGTGTGATACCTTTACGCTCTGCATCTTCAGGTTTTAAATCTGGATGTGTTTGTGTTACAGGGTAGGTCAACAAGGACTCTGTACCACCAAGACTTTCAGCAAACTGAATAAGCTCAATGCCTTCTAATACTTTTTTGGCAGTTTCTTCGCTATCTACTTCAAAGGACAACATGCCACCAAAGCCTGTAGTTTGGGCTTTATTGATTTCATAGCCTGGATGTTCTGGAAGGCCTGGGAACAACACTTTTGTAACTTTAGGTTGTTTTTTGAGCCATTCAGCAAGAGCAATAGCATTCTTTTGGTGTTGTTCCATACGAAGTGCCAATGTTTTAACACCGCGGATTACGAGCCAACTATCCATGGCGGACAAACAAGCTCCTACAGTTTTATATGTTAAGCGCAATTTAGCAGCCAATTCATCATCATTTACAATGGTGAAACCAGAAATAACGTCATGATGACCACCGATGAATTTAGTACCGCTATGAACGACAATATCGGCACCCAAATTCAATGGTTTTTGGAAGTAAGGGCTCAAGAATGTATTGTCGATAATAACTAGTGCATTGCGGTCATGAGCTAAGGCACACAAGGCACGAATATCAGTAATCTCCATCATCGGATTTGTTGGGGTTTCAATATAAACAGCCTTTGTATTTGGTTTGAAAGCTGCTTTTACCGCATCAAGATCGGATGTACCAACATAGGTGAATTCGATACCGTTTTGTTCGTAAATATTTGTGAACATACGAATAGAGCCACCGTACAAATCATCACCTAAAATGATGTGATCTCCAGGGGAGAATAGATGGAATACAGCGTCCACTGCGGCCATGCCGGAGGAGAATGCCAATGCATCCTTACCATCTTCAAGACCTGCAATCAATTGTTCCAAACGATCCCGTGTTGGATTAGACTCACGTGTATATTGATATCCTGTTGTATCACCCAACTTTGGATGGGAAAATGTACTAGACATATAAATTGCAGGGGAAATTGCACCAGTGCTATCTGGTCTACCGCTGCCATGAACGCATTTTGTATTAAATTTCATTCCATTCAACTCCTCATATTTGTATACAATATATTAATTATAAAAGTAGACAATGATTAAGGTCAACAAAAAGGGGCACTCATACGCCATGAGTGCCCCTAAAAAGTCATATCTATTTTGAATGGCTTGCCATAACTTCAAGTTAAGTTAGCCTAATTTTTTGTTCGTTTTGTAATAAGCAATGCCAAGATAATACCCAAAGAAGATGTTACTAGCTGCGGCCAACTAGACACAAACAACATAGTATTTACAATCTTCGGTGGAAATTGGAATAGAGAAAAGAATAAAGAATATCCGCCGAACAGAACACCGGCTTTCACTAAAGCTGCCACAACAATAAGCAATACCTTCGGTTTATGTTGTAACCAATAGGCTACAAATACATAGGCAGTCGTGCCAAGGGCCGTAATCAAAATAAACGGTGGCAACGGCAACATTCCTTGTAAATGCGCTACTACAGGCGCAATCCAAGCAATAACGAGACCATTTTTCCAACCATAGCGCCATGTGGCTAGTACAAACGTAGCAGACGTGATGGAACCGATGAGGAACATACTCACCTGGTTAGGAATAAATGGGAAAATAAGGCGCAAGCTTTGCGCTAATAAGGCTACGGCCAACAATAGGCCTGTGCCCGTAATAGATTTGGTAGACATAAGAACCTCCTACTATACAATATAGATTTTTAAGAGGTACTTACCTCATATAGTAAAACTAAGCTTCTACAAAATATAGACGTGCCCGATCATATACCCAATTATAAACATAAGTATACCCTAGGATAACCAATGTCATCGTTATATCCGTCACAAAAGCCATCCAAAAACTCATATGCATCATGTACATAATAATCGGTACAGTAGCGAACATAAATAGACCTTCAAACAATACGGCATGAATCGTACGAATTACAGGTCCCCGCTCTAATCGATCACCTGGTACTAGTTTATCAAAAATCCAGTTAAATACAAAATTCCAAACCATAGCTAGCAAGGAAAAAATAACCATCAATACAAAGGGCTGTCCATCATGCGGAACAAACAACATCACCAAACAACCGATTAAAATACAACCAACCTCATACAAAATCGACTGTACCACACGCTCTGAAGCAGACATAATAAACACCTCCATCAGAAACTAGATAAGAAATTTACTATCACTCTACTATTATATTTATTTTTTTAGATTTGTCGAGCTTTGTGGAGTATTGCCATTTTATGATAGAAAAAGCCGCCATATATCTGTCCAGCGACTTGCGTCAGGATGGAGCGCAGAGAGACATATGGCGGCGGAAAGCCTATCCTAAAAGTGGCATTACGAACTGAATCCATGGAATACCCACCACGATAAAGATTGCAAGGTAGATAATACCAAAGATAGCACCTAATTTCCAGAATTCAGGACCTTTGTTGTAGCCACTAGCAAACCAGATTGGGCTGTGACCTGTACCATATGGTGTAAGGATACCCATAATACCCATTGGTACTAAAAGAATTAACATAACTTGAGCTGGATCAACACCAGGAATTTGAAGAATTAGAGTTGCAAACAAGCCTACCATAGCTGTTACATAAGCAGTGCCAGAAGCAAAGAAGTAGCGAAGCAAGCAGAATGCTAACAATAAACCAAGAACTGCCATTGTAGGATCTAAAGAAACTAAAGAACCACCTGCAGATTTAGCAAGCCATTCTAAGAAGCCTACGTTTTTAAGACCAGAAGCCATAGGCACGAGTGTAGCGAACCAAGTCAAAACATTCCATGCTGGTTTGTTAGCAAGGAAGTCTTGCCATGTCATAATCTTAGTGAAAATCATCAAGATAATAACAATTAAAGCCGTTGTAGTTGGGTTTACTTTGAATGTAGAAGCACCAATCCACAATACAAGAGCCAATACAGAAATCAAGGCCATGAAGATTTCACTACGTGTCATAGAACCTAATTTCTTGTATTCATCTTTTGCCCATGCTGCAATTTCAGGAGAACCTTTTACCTCTGGTTTGCAGAATACATACGTTAACAATGGAGTGATGATAAACAAGATGAGACCTACTGGCAAGAATGCAAGGAACCATGTGCCCCAGTTAGCAGCTACGATACCAGATTTAGCAGACAATTCTAGAGCCAATGGGTTTGGCGCTGCACCAGTCAAGAAAATAGAGCTAGATACACATGTAGTTGCCAATGCTACCCAGTTCAAATAGGAACCAATTTTACGAGGGTTCTTATCTGGGTAAGAATCGAACATTGGACAAATACTAGATACGATTGGGTAAATCGTACCACCAGAGCGAGCCGCATTACTTGGAATAAATGGAGCCAATACAAGGTCAGTAATAGCAATGGCATAACCAAGACCTAAAGAGGACTTACCAAGCTTTGCTACCAAGAACAAGGCAATACGACGGCCAAGACCAGAGTTTTCATAGCCAATACCGATCATGAAGGCTGCAAAGATCAACCATACAATGGCATTAGAGAAACCACTGAGGCCCCAACTGATAGCTTGTGCATCAGTAATCGCCTTTGCTACACCAGTTGCTTTATCTACAACAGGGGCAGGCCCTACTTTAAACAACATAGATACGGTAACTGCAATGATACCGATAAAAGCTGGTGGCATTGGTTCTAAAATCAAACCTACCACGAGGCCCGCGAAAATACTTACGTAAATCCAAGAATTTGCGCTAAGACCTTCAGGAGCACCGATAAGCCATACAAGAATAGCTACTACAAGCGGTGCGAATAATTTCCAATTCAACTTCATTAGAAACTCTCCTTACTACTTCAAAACAAAAAATTGCAAAAAAATGCTTGTCTAGTATATCAAAATTTTTAATATCAGTACATAACATAAAACATAACAGTTATTAATAGATACTAAACTTTTTATAATAGTTCTTCTTAAACTAGTCGTTTTTAATTTTATGCAATATAATATAAATATCGAAAATTATTAATTTAAGTAAATCACTAAAAGGATTTAAATGAAACCATTTATACATTACATAAAACCGCTATGGTTTCCTGCCATCATCGTATCAATCCTTTCGTTACTCACTGTGGCAGGCACATTATATATACCAACGCTAACGGCATCTATCATCAATGATGGCGTACTCCGTGGCGATTTAGAAATGATCACTAACTCTAGCATGAACATGCTTGTTGTGGCACTACTAACTGTATTATCCGCAATCTTAGGTGTTGCTATGAGTGCTCACATTTCTGCCTCTATGGGCAAGGAACTGCGCAATGATTTGGTGAAAGCCTTACAATACTTCTCCCTTCGTGACTTCACGCACTTTGGTACTGGTACCATATTGATGCGCACAAGCCGAGATGTAGAGAAAATTCAATCCGTCCTCGGGGAAGGTTTAAATATGATTCTACCTATGCCCCTCATGATTTGTGTCGGTCTAGGACTTACCTTCTATAAAAGCTGGCAACTAGGACTCGTCATTCTTGCCGTTATGGCTTTTATGATACTTACCATTATCTTTATTGAAAGCCGTGCCTTACCGTCAATTAAGGCGATGCAACTCAAATTAGATGATATTACCGATCTAGTTCGAGATCACATCGTTGGTATGCCAGTGATTCGAGCTTTCAACAGAAGAACCTACGAAAACGAAAAAGAAATTAGTATTTTTACAGAAACAGCCCAACTCAATAAACGATTACGCCAAACCTTTGCCATCGGTTTACCGACCATATTAATTCTATTTAATATGAGTACCGTTGCCATTCTCTGGGTAGGCGGTTACAACGTCAGCCTTGGTTCCCTACAAGTAGGTGACATCATTGCCGTTATCGAGTACGCTAATCTAATTCTCTTGAGCATGCTCATGGCGATATTCGTCATCATCGACATTCCAGAAGCCATCGTATGCTACACCCGTATTCGTGAGTTGTTAGAACACGAAAACACAGATACATTCCCGGAACCATATAATACTATTGTAACGGCAAGTGATGATATACCACTTTTAGAGTTCCGCAATGTTACGTTCCGTTACGATAATGCGGAGTCTCCTGCGCTAGAGAATATCTCCTTTACCGTACATCACGGCGAAACCTTAGCCATTATGGGCGATATCGGATCTGGTAAAAGTACAATCACTAACCTCATCCCTCGCCTCTTCTCCATTGAGTCTGGAGATATCTTATTTGAAGGCAAATCCATCTATGAATGGAATGTAGATGACTTACGTGCTCGTATCGGCTATGTGCCACAACGAGCTTACTTATTCACTGGCACGATAGAGATGAACGTGCGATATGGTGCAGCACCAAATCAACAAATTGCCGCTCAAGATGTAGAAAATGCGTGTCGCCTCTCTAGAGCAGACGAATTTATCAATCGCCTTGAAGGTGGGTACCAATATGTGGTTGCTCAAGGTGGTACTAATCTATCGGGAGGCCAGCGTCAACGCCTAGCCATGGCTAGAGCTCTTGTGCGCAAACCAGATTTATTTATATTCGACGATAGCTTCTCCGCGCTAGACGGCACCACAGAACGTGCAGTTCGTACAGCATTGCACGAGGAATTACAAAAGGATAACCGTCCTGCTCTCATCTCCGTAGAGCAAAAAGTAAGTGCTGCTAAAAAAGCAGACCATATCTTAATCATCAATCGAGGTCAAGTAGCAGGGTATGGTACGCATGATGAATTAGCTGCAACCTCTACAGTATATAAACAAATTCTAGCATCTCAGGAGGTGACAGAATGAGCCCATTACACCGCTTCCTGATGGAGTCTAAAAGCCAATGGGGTTGGCTAGCACTACTCATCTTAGAGCTTATTACAGCAGCTATGTTTGAGGTATCAGCGCCAGTATTACTTGGCAAGGTCGTAGATGCTATTGTTAGTGGCTTACAAACAGACCAAGACATTAATACAATTTTCGCCTCCATTGATACAATCATCCTATGGCTTATTGCCATTTATGGGGGTCACGCCTTATTCACCTACTTTGGCGAATACATGATGGCCTCTATCGGTTCAAAAACAGTACTCGCTTTACGCACACGCATGAGTACTCATTTATACTCACTACCTATCGAGTACTTTCACGATCACCAACGTGGGGATTTGCTAAGCCGCCTCACCTCTGACTTAGATGCTGTTGCAGAAACCATAGGTGAAGGCGTACCTGGCCTTGTATCTGCCATTATCGGCATTATAGGTGCCACGGCTATGATGATTTGGATCAGCCCTATGCTAGGCATCTCTATCATCGCCATTATTTGTATTGGTATCCTATGTTTAACATGGCTCTCTAAACGGGCTCGTCGGGTCTATCTCAAAAACCAAAGTGCCTTAGGAGCTTTCAACAGTGGCATAGAGGAAATTGTAGTAGGAAAACCGATTATCCAAACCTTTGGTCTTGAAGAAACTACGACTAACCAAGTAAATATTCTGAACGACAATCTATTTAAAAGTATGAGAAGCGCGGCTTTCACCAGTCAGCTCGTAGAACCACTCGTTAAGTTTTTAAATCAAATCACCTATTGCCTTGTTGCAATTCAAGGGGGTCTCATGGTGTTACGAGGTTCTATTTCCATCGGTGATATCCAAGCCTTCTTCCTCTATGTAGGTCAAGTTTCGGACCCTCTATCCCGCAGTTCCTATATACTCACAAAATTCCAAGAAACTTCTGCTGCCTTGGGCCGTATTTACGAAGTCATTGATACACCATCCGAAATCGACAAGGGAAATAAAACATTGGGTGATACAACAACACATCCAGGCACAATCGATTTTGAGCATGTTGATTTTGGCTATACGCCGTCCAATGTGTTTATGAAGGATATCAACATCCACATCCCTGGTGGCTCCATGGTGGCCATCGTAGGTCCTACAGGTGCTGGTAAATCTACTTTGGTAAACCTTATCATGCGCTTCTATGACATTATAAATGGCCGCATCACCATCGACGGTATCGATATTCGCGATGTGTCTCGTGAAAGCTTACACAATACGGTAGGTATGGTATTACAAGATGCTTGGATTTTCACGGGCACTATCGCCGATAATATTGGCTACGGCAAACCAAATGCTAGTCGTGAAGAGATTAAATATGTTGCCAAACTCGCTATGGCAGATCATTTCATTCGCACCTTACCAGATGGATATGATACAGTTCTCAAACGAGGTGGCGATGACCTATCACAAGGCCAACGGCAATTAATCACCATCGCTCGTGCCTTCTTGGCGGATCCAACTATTCTCATCCTAGACGAAGCGACGGCTAACGTAGATACGCGGACCGAGGTAGAGGTTCAAAAAGCTATGAATACCCTCCTTAAGGGACGTACAAGTATCGTCATCGCCCATCGCTTGTCTACAATAAAAAATGCGGACTTCCTACTCGTAGTAGAAAACGGTACCATTGTAGAACAAGGGACACATCACGAACTGATCGAACGTGGTGGTCACTATAAAGAACTCTATGAAAACTATGCAGCAGGTATGACCCTATAGAACAAAGAGATTACTCGCTATTTAAAATTAGGCGTGATTTTGTCTTCAGATTGCTCCACAAACAACAAAAGAACCACTGATAAGCTACAACTTATCAGTGGTTCTTTTGTTTGTGCTCATATACAGCACGTTTCCTATATTCTATTCACCTTTTGGTACGAACCATAGGCCGTTGTTATTTTTTTCCATGTAGTCTTTGAATTCTTGAGAGTGGTAAGCAGCTACAATGTCTTTTGCCCATTGTGCATCTTTGTTCTTCTCGTTAACTACGACTTGTAACAACCATTGTGGTAATACATCTTCATTTGCTAATGCAGTTTTAGGATCAATTTTTGCATTATAGATGATAGCACCGGTAATAACAATATAGTCGAAATCAGTACGTACAGAAGGAATTGTAAGAGATTTCATTTCTGTAAATTTAAGATGTTTAGGATTTTCAATGATATCAGCTTGTGTTACTGTTGCTAAATCTTTGTTAGGATCAAGTTTAATCCAACCGATTTTTTGCAACAATGCATAGGCACGAGCCATGTTAGATGCATCATTTGGTACTGCAATAGTATCACCATCTGCCACTTGGTCTAAAGAGGTTTTAGAACCGCTAAAGATACCTGCTGGCACTGTTGGAATTGGAGTCAACGCTACAAGATGACCATTTTGTTTTTCGTTGAAGTTTTTCATGTATGCTGTATGTTGTTCAACGTTGAAATCTACTTCACCATCGCTCAACACTTGGTCCGCTTGTACCAAGTCAGACATATCTACACCTTTAAAGGTGTAGCCTTGTTTTTCCAAAATTGGTTTTACACCTTTTTCAAACAATTCAGAGTAAGGACCTTGAGACTTACTATAGGATAATTCTTTTTTAGCACCATTATCGCTATTGTTTGAGCCGCAGCCTGCGATAAAAGCTACGCTAAATACTAATGCCGCACCAAGGGCAAGAAGTTTCTTAAATTTCATAGTACATCCTCCTATACTTTCACAATCAATATAACCAAAATCTATGTCATCAAATCAGGAACGACGCGCACGACGTGCAAAGTAGTTACCTATTGTTTGAATAATTTGAACGAAAATAATTAAAATAACAACGGTAAATAGCATCAATGGGAAATTCAACCGTTCATAACCATAGGTGAGAGCCAAATCACCTACACCACCTGCACCAATAGCACCAGCCATAGCAGTAGCACCGATTAGACCAATAGTACCGGTCGTAATAGATAAGATAAGTGAACCCTTTGCCTCTGGTAAAAGGAAATGCCAAATCACTTCAAAATGGGATGCCCCCATCGATTGTGCAGCCTCGATAATGCCTTTATTAACCTCTAAAATAGAGTTTTCAAAGAGTCGCGCAAGATAAGGCGCAATGAATATAACAAGCGGTACGATGGCCGCCGTTGTACCAACCCGAGTACCAACAATCATCTTTGTTAATGGTAAGATAAACACCATCAAGATGATAAATGGGACGGAACGCACAATATTAACAATTGTATTTGTAATGGTGTAAACAATGCTATTTTTAACAATACCATTAGGATTTGTTACCACCAGTGTCACTGCGATAATTAGCCCTAGTACGGTACCAATGAATAGAGACAGGAACACCATATATAATGTCTGTTCTGCAGCTAGTAATAACTGTGAACCTGGCACACCAAGTTCTTGCATAAAGAAGTCCATTATAGTGCCACCTCCTGCCATTCAATGCCTTGGGTTACAAGATATTCTTTTACCTTGCCCACCTCAAGATCGTCGCCAATAAACTGAACAATAAAAATACCAAGTACTGTATGCTCTAGCTCTGTTACGGTAGCAAATAATACACTTGTTTCCAAATCAAAGGTTTTATTAATATGATATAAAACATTATCGGTCGTATTATTTCCTAAGAAGTGCATCTTAAGAATTGTATACGGTCTTTTATCACAAGCCAAGGTATGTTTCACTGTAGATGGAATTTCATCAGGAATAACAGTCCTAACAAATCGTTTCGTTGTTTCATGTTTAGGCTTACTAAACACCTCAAGTACGGAGCCGCTTTCTATGAGCTTGCCATGCTCCATAACCACAACGCGGTTACAAATCTTTTGAATTACATCTATCTCATGAGTTACGATAACTACTGTTACCCCTAGTTCACGATTAACGCGCTCTAATAATTGAAGAATAGACTCTGTCGTATCTGGATCAAGAGCACTTGTTGCTTCATCGCATAAAAGAATCGATGGATCTGTAGCCAACGCACGAGCAATACCTACACGCTGCTTTTGACCACCAGATAATTCTCCAGGATATGCATTTGCTTTATCACCTAAATCAACAAAGTCTAACAAGGTTTTAACCTTTTTATCAATCTCTGATTTAGGGACCTTATTTAGAATCAACGGAATCGCCACATTATCATACACAGATTTAGCATTCAACAAATTGAATTGTTGAAACACCATACCAATGCGCTTACGCACCTTTCTAAGCTCATTAAAACTTAGGCTATTGATATTTACGCCATCTATTTCAACATGACCAGAAGTAGGTACCTCTAAAGCATTAATCATGCGCAACAGTGTAGATTTACCAGCTCCACTGAAGCCAATTATGCCAAATATATCGCCTTTTTCTATGGTGAAGTTTACATCAGATAATGCAGTAACCTTTTGCTTATTAACGTCAAACTCTTTCGTTACGTTTCGTATAGCAATCACTGTACCACCTCTTTCCCCACATTTCAGTGGGAATTAATCTTAATTTTAAAACATATCTTTAAGATATGTTTTAATTATGTACTTAGATTACTACAATTTATAAGGACTGTCAAACAAAAAGAGAACCTTACCCATCAATAGGTTAAGGTTCTCTTTTATATAACGCTTATATTATAAGGGTTTATATCCCTATTTTTATATCTTTTACATCAAATCTAGATGATTCAGACTCTAACAAAATTAACTTATCTATATCGATTAAATAGATATAGGGATCCTAAAATAACAGGTGCCCCAATATAGAGGCCCATATTTGGTATTTCGCCTAATAAAAAGGCTGCTACTATAGCTGCCACAATCGGCGAGATATACATAAAATTAGTTACATCAGACACCTTTTCGGCATGTTCAAAGGCATAGCTCCAGAATACGAATCCTAGTGCACTGGAGAAGAATGCTAAGTACAGCATAGCAAGCTTTGCACTAATAGGTGCGGCTACAATCATATCAATAGCATGATCTGCAAATGGTAATGCCATGATGGCACCGGTAAACATGGACCACATGGCGATGGTGATAGAGTTATACCCTTTCAAGCTAAGCCCGCGATTCAGAATGTTATAAATTGCAAATAGTACCATCCCTATCAACGTCCATATGGCCCCCATAGGAATCGTTAGAGTTGAGTTCCAAAGAATAATAACCGCTACACCTACAAAGGCTGTTACGGTGAAAAGCCAACCAATAGGACGTATTCTATCCTTATAAACAAACAATGCCATCAGAGCTGTTACCATCGGAGTCAATGCCATGATAATACTCGATGTAGCTGCTGGTATTGTGCGAAGCCCTTCATTAAATACGACTTGGTAAACGAAGTTCCCCGTAGCACCTAATAAAATATATATGCCCCACTCACGCCAAGATGTAGGAATGTGTAATCCTTTGAATACACCAATAATCAGCATGAGTATAGCACCACCTACAACTCTTGCTACAGATAGGGTCAAGGCGTCTACAGATTGCAATGCCACTTTGCCAAAAGGGAACGCCGTAGCCCATACGGCAATGGTAGCAGATGCTCCTAAGATAGCTTTCATTCGATTTGTCATTAGCATCCACCTTTCTACGTAGTTCCTAAATCAATTCTATCTAAATAGTACCATAATAAGGACCTAGAATTCCAAGAATATACATCACACTATATCGAATACTTTCTATTTATTGATATGAATTTTCATTATTTAAAGATAATACAAAAATCAAAATTTCAGGAATACACCCTCACAAAATCCAATAAAAACTATATATTTACTGAATTTTAAATGATGAATCTATTATTGTGCAATTCTAAATATGAACTATTCTTACGAAAATCGCATAGCATGTATTGAAAATATATATCATTTAAAATTTGTTAAATCGAGACAAACATTGTACACTATAGGCATAGAAATCTATAGTTATATCCTTTTATGGAGGTGCAAAATGCAACATACTGCATGGAAAGATTTTAACACAGGTGTGTGGGATAAAGCCGTTGATGTACGCGACTTTATTCAAAGAAACTATATCCCCTATGAAGGGGACGATTCCTTCCTTGCTGGTCCTACAGAAAGAACGACAAAATTATGGGATCAAGTAATGAAGCTTTACGAGGAAGAACGTGAAAAAGGCGGCATGCTCGATGCCGATACTTCCGTGGCCACACACATTACTGCCCATGCGCCAGGATATATCGACAAAGACCTCGAAACAATCGTTGGTTTGCAAACTGATAAACCACTAAAACGCGCTATGTTCCCTTATGGTGGCTTGCGTACAGCAAAATCTGCTATTGAAGAATACGGCTTCAAAATGGATCCGCAAACAGAAGACTTCTTCAAAAAGCACCGTAAAACTCACAATGATGGCGTATTTGATGTATATACACCTGAAATGCGTGCCGCTCGTACAGCTCATATCGTAACTGGTTTGCCTGATGCTTACAGCCGTGGCCGCATCATCGGTGACTATCGCCGTATCGCTTTGTATGGTATTGATTACCTTATCGAAGACAAAAAAGAACAATTTAGCATCACAATGGGTGATATGCTGGAAGATGTAATTCGCGACCGCGAAGAAATCCAAGAACAAATTCGTTCCTTGAAAGAATTGAAAGAAATGGCTGCATCTTATGGTTACGACATTTCTGGACCAGCTAAAGACGTTAAAGAAGCTATGCAATGGATCTACTTCGGCTACCTTGGCGCTATTAAAGAGCAAAACGGTGCTGCTATGTCCATCGGCCGTAACTCTACATTCCTAGACATCTACGCAGAACGTGACCTTCGCAATGGCACATACACAGAAGAGCAAATCCAAGAATTCGTAGATCACTTCATCATGAAATTGCGCATGGTTCGCTTCGCACGTATTCACGAATACAACAACTTGTTCACAGGCGATCCTGTGTGGACTACTGAGTCCATCGGTGGTATGGGTACTGACGGTCGTACATTGGTTTCAAAAATGTCCTTCCGTTACCTACATACATTGACTAACCTTGGTCCTGCTCCAGAACCAAACCTCACTGTATTGTGGTCTCCTCGCATGCCAATCGGCTTCCGCCGCTTCTGTGCGAAATTGTCCATCGAAACATCTTCCATCCAATACGAAAACGACGACTTAATGCGTCCTAACTCTGGTGATGACTACGCTATTGCATGCTGCGTATCTCCAATGCGTATTGGTAAAGAAATGCAATTCTTCGGCGCTCGTTCCAACTTAGCGAAATGCTTGCTTTACGCAATCAATGGCGGCGTTGACGAAAAATTAAAGAAACAAATTGGTCCTAAATACCGCCCTATCACTTCCGAATACTTAGAATTCGATGAAGTATGGGAAAAATTCGACGACATGATGGAATGGTTGGCAGGCGTATATGTAAACGCATTGAACATCATTCACTACATGCACGATAAATACGCTTATGAAAAACTAGAAATGGCATTGCATGACCGCAAAGTAACTCGTTGGTTTGCAACTGGTATCGCTGGTTTATCCGTAGTAGCCGACTCCTTGTCCGCTATTAAATATGCTAAGGTAAAACCTATTCGTGACGAAAACGGCATCGCTGTTGATTTCGAAATCGAAGGTGACTTCCCTAAATATGGTAACGATGACGATCGCGTAGATAGCTTGGCAGCAAAAGTTGTTTCCACATTTATGAATAAGATTCGTAAACATCCTACATACCGTCAATCCGTTCCTACTATGAGCTTGTTAACAATTACTTCCAACGTAGTATATGGTACTGCAACAGGTTCCACTCCAGACGGCCGTAAAGCTGGTGAAGCTTTCGCTCCTGGTGCTAACCCAATGCATGGTCGTGATACTCACGGTGCTATTTCTTCGTTGGCATCCGTAGCAAAAATGCCATGGCGTGATAGCTCCGATGGTATTTCCAATACCTTCTCTATCATTCCTGACGCATTAGGTAAATCTGGTGAAACATTTGTGTCCGTTAGCGATTTTGATATTGAGTTAGATCCATCTCAATTGCCTAACTCCAATACAAACTTCGCATGTAGCGAACCGAATGTTACTATAAAGGAAGATAATTAACGTCTTCCATAGTATCGGACTGCTTTCACCGGCACCGATACGAGTGTTAGTCTTGGTTGAAAGGAGGCAATACCCATGAGCAACCAACAACAAGTTGATAACTTGGTAGAGTTATTGGATGGCTACTCCCAAAAAGGCGGTCATCATTTGAACGTTAACGTGTTCACTCGTGAAACATTGTTAGACGCTCAAAAACATCCTGAGTTGTATCCTCAATTGACTGTTCGTGTATCTGGTTACGCAGTGCACTTCAGCAAATTGACAAAACAACAACAGGACGAAGTTATTTCCCGTACATTCCATCAACAAATCTAATCGAGGTTTACTATGACAGGACGTATTCATTCGGTTGAAACGATGGGTACGGTTGATGGTCCAGGCATGCGCATGGTGGTTTTTCTCCAAGGATGCCCCATGCGTTGTGCTTATTGCCACAATCCCGACACATGGAATGAAAGTAGCGATGATGTTAAATTTATGACTGTTGAGGAGTTGTGGGACCAGTACGAACGTAACCGCCAATTTTATACTAATGGTGGTATCACCGTCACAGGTGGGGAAGCTCTAATGCAAATCGACTTTGTTACTGAGCTTTTCACATATTTCCGTGAAAGAAACGTCCATACCTGTTTAGATACAAGTGGAACTTGTTTTGATCCCCACCAAGAGGTGGCCTACCGTAAGCTACTCAGTGTCACTAGTCTCGTCATCCTAGACCTTAAAGAAATCGATCCTGATAAACATCTGTGGTTAACCGGCAAATCGTTAGAGCCTATTCTTGGGTTTGCACGATTGACAGCAGACGTAGAAGTTCCCATTTGGGTTCGTCACGTTGTAGTTCCTACGATTACAGATAATGCAGATCATCACTATCGTCTAGGCTTTTTCCTAGGATCTCTGAAAAACTTACAAGCCGTTGATTGCTTACCATATCACGTTATGGGTACTGCTAAATATAAGGAGTTAGGTCTCACCTATCGCCTAGAGGGCATACCGGCCGCAACAAAAGATTTAGCGGCTAAAGCGACAAGAACCGTGGTGGAAGGCATCAAGGCCTATCGACGCCATTGGTGGAGTCCCATCAAAACACAACATCAATCATAATCAAGTTTGAGGATAACTACCTCCCTTGATATATATACACATATATATTAAAAACTTGATCTATGATAGCCCTAAACAATAGAGCCGCTCCACACAACCAGGGACGGCTCTTATTGTATTTATAGATCGTTTTAATTTCTATTATTTGTACACTAATTTTTGTATGTTCAGCGCACATTTCCTTTGATAGCCTATTTATTTAATATCTATTTATTTAGATACTACATTAATTGGTTCACCTTTAAAGAATGCTTGTACATTGTCACGAATGATGCCTACCAAGCGTTGGCGTGTTTCAAGGCCTTTCCAGCCCATATGAGGTGTGATAATAACATTATCCAGTGTATATAGAGGGCTATCCTCTACTGGAGGTTCTACCTCTTGTACATCAAGGCCTGCACCTGCAATGCGTTTAGCCGCTAATGCTTCACAAAGGTCTGCTTCATTAATGAGAGGACCACGGCCAGTATTTACGATGACTGCACTAGTTTTCATTTTGCTGATAGCTTCTTTATTAATCATGTACTTAGTTTGTTCATTCAATGGGCAATGCAATGTAATATAATCACTATTTTCTAGTAATTCATCAAGACTTACATAACGAATGCCATCTCCATCAGCCTTTGGTGTGCGCGTATGAACCAAGATATTCATCCCCAGTGCTTTTGCTACTTTGATAACTTCCATACCGATGTGACCAGCACCAACAACCCCTAATATTTTACCATTCACTTCTGTGTGGCTCACTTGTAAATATTTTGTGAAATTACTGCGATCTCCTTTAGCGAGCATGCTAATTTGTTTCTGCATGGTAGATGCAAAATTGAGGATCATCATGATTACCGTATGTGCCACGCGTTCAGTACTGTACGCTGGGATGTTGCACACAGTGATGCCTCTTGCCTTTGCTGCATTAAGGTCGATATTATTATATCCTGTACCCGCTTCTACGATGAGTTTTACAGTATCTGGGAATTGTGAAAGCAAATCAGCATTAACAGGAAGCTCTTTTGTTACTACTACACGAGCACCTTGGATACGCTCAATAAGCTCTTCATTTGTACTATTATCATAGACCTGTACATCACTAGATAATACAGAAAAATCTAATGCATGGTCATAATTCATTTTACTTGCATTTACCACTACTACACGTTCGCTCATGAGAACCTCCTACATAGCTATTAAATTTTATAGAGTATACATAATGCCCAAATCTAGGGGTACATACACCTATTAAGGAAAATACTTCTACATAAATTATACTATTATTTATATGAATTTATACTATTAATATCACAGAGAACTATATTAATTAGTATACTTTCACGTTTATTGTATATAATATATGTATAAAAATCATAAAAATAGAATTTCTGTATAAAACTTTCACAAAAGTATTGTGTAATTCCCTAAAAGTTATACAATTATATTAATGTTATATAGAATTGAGGAATACCATGAGACCTACCTATTTGACCATAAATACAAGTCTCGTTCGCGAGAATTTGCGTAAAATTAAAGATAGTTTACCGGAATGGAGCACATCCACAGCTGTTATCAAGGCCAATGGATATGGCCACGGCAGCGTTATGATGGGCCGTATTGCCGTTGAAGAAGGTTATGAATCCTTAGCCGTTGCCATTCCTGAAGAGTCAGTTCCACTTCGCAACGCAGGGATTATGGTACCAATTTATCTACTTGGCCTCACAAGACCTCAGTCCTTTGAGCTTGTAGCAGACACAAATTCCATTCCAGCTGTATGCGAATCTACCGATTTAGAAGCACTCGACAAGGTAGCAGAAAATCACGATATGATTATCCGCGTTGCAGTCGCCGTTGATACAGGAATGCATCGTATTGGTATCAAGCCTGAAGATGCTGTTGAGTTTATCAAACGCGTTGAATCCTACGAAAATCTCGAGGTAGACGGTTTCTTCTCTCATATGAGTAACGCCGATGCGGCGGATCAAAGCCACGCTCATGGACAGGCACAAAAATTCCATAAAATGGTCGATGAAATCCGTGCATTTAGACCTGATGCGGACTATCGCTTCTCTCTTGCCAATAGTGCTGGCTTATTATCCGTAAAAGACAGCTTATTCACCGATGCCCGTCCTGGCATTATTCAATACGGCATTATGCCATCCCTTGATGTGCCAAATCGATTAGGGTTAAAACCGGTCCTTTCCTTCCATAGCGAAGTAGTACATGTACAGCGACTAGAAGCAGGTGAAGGTATCGGTTATGGTTCTACCTATGTAACACCTGAACCAATGACGATTGCTACCATTCCTGTAGGCTATGCAGATGGATATCCTCGTAGCTTATCCAACCGCGGTACAGTCCTCATTCATGGCACACGTTGTCCTGTAGTGGGTCGCATCTGTATGGACCAATTCATGGTGGCCGTTCCAGATACGATTACTGTACAACCAGGTGACAAGGTTGTGCTCCTAGGTTCTCAAGGTCATGAAAGCATCTCTGCACTCGAGATTGCTGCTCTTGCATCTACAATTCCTTATGAAATCTTTTGTGGTTTCTCAGAACGCGTGCCTCGACAATACATATAAAAGGCTAACTATTGTTACTAATAGTAAATACTCCATATACCAAAAGCGCAGATATACATTGTATCTGCGCTTTTCCAATTTCTGCTACGGATTTTTCTTATATGGTACATTTTTATATTGAATGGACATAGAAAAAGCCCGTAATACATGCAGCGGTCTACATGTATTACGGGCTTTCCTGCTCTCCTATACCTAGCGTACTGTAAAGCAGTTACGTTCTTATTGTGAGAGAGAGTATTATATACCAAGTATATAATCTTATGATTGGGAGGGAACCACAATGCATAAGGGGCCCTCTGAACGATAGACGGCATAGGAGAGAGTCAATGTTTGTCTATCCAATCCAGAGGGCTGCGTGTGTGTAATTGTTTATTGTGTGTGTAAGTGTATTGTGTATGTGTGTTGTGTATGTGTGTAAGTGTGTATAGTATTATGTGTTTAGTGTTCGTGTATTAAAGGGGTTTGCTTTACAGTAGGATAGGCTTAGGATTAGCTTATTTTACGGCCATACCTGTTTTAGCATCCAATGCAATGGATACAGGTTTGTTTTGTGCATCATGGAACTCTACAGTATATATAGGTTTACCATTTTGGTTCACTACAGACCAAGAGTTAATACCAGTTGCTACATTGCCAGTTTGTGCGAAGGCTGCATTGATCGCCACATGTGGAGGTAACACAGTACCAGCATCAATAGCACTAGCTTCCATGGATGCATCATATGCTTTAGGAGTACCTTCAGTTACATTACCAGTTGCCACATCTAGAGTCATGGAATGGGCACCACTAGCATTGAAACCGTCTACTTCATAAATAGCAGTTTTGTCGGCAGCTTTGAAGGATACTTTAGTAATCTTAGAGTCGCCATATTTATTTTCAAATTGATCGATTAAATAATTCGCACCAATTACGAAAATACTATTTTGATCGACTACGCCTGCTTGCTTACTTGTTGTGCTAGGTTGTGATTTTCCACTTTTAGAGTTTTTTTCCTCTTTAGTAGTTTCTTTTTTGTCAGCTTTTTTATCTGCTTTTACTTCTTTAGTTTCTTTTACAGCTTTATCAGCTTTAACTGCTTTGTCAGCTTTTACTTTAGGCGCTTTGTGTGCTTGCGCTTTTTTAGTATTTTTTTCGTCTTTATTAGCTTCTACTTTTTTATCTGCTGCACGTACTACTTTAGCTTCGCTAGGAGCTTTTGCTACTGCTGCAGTTTCAATTGTAGGAGTTGCTGCTGCTGGATTAGCTGCTGCTGGAACTACAGTGTCTTGAGCAACTGGAGCTTTTACATCTTGAGTTGCTGTTGGAACTGGTGTAATATCTTTAGCTGTTGGTGTAGCTGGAGTCACTTCAACTTTAGCTGCTGTAGGTACTACTTTAGCAGCTGGAGTTACTTCTACTTTAGCTACTGTAGGAGCTGCTTCTGTTTTAGCTGCTGGAGTCACTTGAATGGTAGGAACTACTTGATGAGTAGCAGGTTCTGCGACAGGAGCTGCAGTAGCTGTTACCTCTTGAGTTACAGGAACTGGTGTTGCTTGTTCAGCTGCTGTTACTGCTACAGTAGCACCAAATACGCCAGCTACTGCTAAAGCAATACTGCTTTTTAAAATAGATTTTTTCATAATATCCTCCTTGATAATCCATATATATGCAAAATTACGCATATATATTTTAAACCAACTCGGTGTTACCGTTATATTTCCAAAACATATATCTAGCGTGGACTGTAGATATATAGTCTGGAAATTCCCGATATATTTGAGTTCTGTCTTTTGACTGGACACATATTATCCATAATCTATGAAATAAAAATGTAGAACCCATCGGTCTAGCTTATTTTGGGGTGAGAATAAAATGAATTTATATGTAATTTAAATGAAATTCTATAGTATTCGATTTGCAATTAAGTATTCTATGAATCAAATCTAAAAAGCTATATATCCCATGTATAAAGGAACCACGGCCTCTCATTGTACTTCTCATAATCTAAACATCCCATTTCATGAGCAAACTTTCACAAAAAAAGCTCCTTAAAACTATCATTTACTACAAAAAAGACAGTTTTAAGGAGTTTAATTGTTATATTTAAAATAATAAGCCCTTAACTATTAAGTTGTATTTACTAATTATAGAAAGGTTTAATCATCAAATTTAACAGATAATAAAGTACCATTCATAGCATCAATTCGTACATCTACCTCTTTGTCACCTTCTGTTCCGAAGCTAACTTTGTATACTATTTTACCTTTATCATACTGTACAGACCACTCATTAAGGCTTGTCGCTTTGCCTTGTGTTTGAGCATACGCAAAATTAACTACTGCTGCTGGCGGTAAGATTTCACGAGGATCAAAGGATTTTTTCTTTAACGATTTATGGAAGTCGCCTTCACGTTTTTCAAAGATTTGATTTGTTGCATAGATATAAGTAAGCTCATACTTGCCACTTTCATCAAAACCTTCTACATCATATCTAATTTGACCACCATCTGCATCAAAAGCGATTTCAGTGATAGCTGCATTTGGATGATTCTGAATAAATGCATTTAATAAACCATTGGCACCTACAATCGCTGCATGGTTTCCATCAACAACGGCAACAGTTGGTTCTACCGCTACTAAATGGGCTGCACTTGCATTTGGCATACCAAACACTGCTGCCAAGGCTAATACAAGGCTACCTTTTACAAATAAGGATTTCATAGGCTCCTCCATCTCTCAAACAGGACCATAGTGTGTATATATACAATTATACACTAAATCGATACGATTTATTAATCTTTATTTATAATATTAATGCATAGACAACTCCCCTATGATACAATGCACGTAGAATATTTTTTACTACAAGTGAGCCGATTATGATTTCATTATATCCTACTATATATCACACATTTCAATGCAAAGCAGATCGATGTGAAAATACATGTTGTCAACTTTGGACCATCGATATCGACAAGGTCACTGCTGAGCGCTATCACACCATGACAGGCCCTCTTGGTGAAAGCTTACGCCAAGCTATCACTGTGGATGATGAAGGCAGCCATTTCGTATTTTCTAAAGCGCAACCAATGTGTCCGTTACTCAATGAAAACGGTCTCTGTAAGGTTGTGCTCGAACTCGGTGAAGAAGGCCTATGCGATACATGCCACATGCACCCACGATTCTATAAATATATTGAAGACCTCGAACTATGTGGGGTTGGTCTATCCTGTGAAGCATCGGTTGAACTACTTGCAGAGGATACTCAATCTGATCAGGTAATCTTTACCATTGAAGACGATAACGGCGAATTTAGTCCTGACGAGCGTTTAACTATTCAGAATATATTTGAATTATTAGCCTTTGATATAGATTCATCATACTTTCAATACAGCCCAAATCCTGATGTACAGTATTATAAAAAACTATTAGAGCTATATAGTACAACAGAGCCTATCGATGAAGAATGGACTGCGCAAATCAATGCATTATCTCATGATATGGACAATCTCATTACCTCTGTACAAACCTATATCGCCAATCATGATATGGGCCTATTTAACAAGGTGTTCCAATATATTTTGTATCGCCAAATCGATATGCTAGCAGACTATTCTTTGGAAGCTATCCTCTCCTACGCAAAGGATGGTGTGGAATATATATTGATGGCTAGTGCTATAGAGGGTTCACCGCTTAAACAAATTGCAAGGTGGTCCCAACAAATCGAATACGATGAAGACAATGTAGACTTACTATTACAACATTATGATTCTCTTCAATAATGACAAACTACTTTTACTAAAATTTCATTCAAAGCAATAAAAACCTCCTAGTATAAAACTAGGAGGTTTTATGTATTTACGCAAATAGTATGCGCATAATCCAGTTATATAAAAGGTTAATAATATATAGAACTACATATACAGCGCCGACTGTAAGAGGCTCTACATTCATAATCCGAGATAAAAGCATAACGGCTACGTAGATAACGGCACCAACGTAGGCTAATGCTAAAGGAACTAATAGGATCATTAAAAATGGCGTAATATAAATGCAAATAATAGATACCAAAATTAATGCTAACCCAAGTGCGCCTGTATAGCCTTCCACATAGGCAGTGCCCATTAATACTTGTTTGAAATCAAATTCACGCTCTAAGAGAACGCTCAATAATTTCCAAAGTATAAAGCTACCTACAAACCAATAGATTCCAAGACCTATGATTTCTCGTAATATAGAGAATATGCCATATACGGCAGGTATAAAGCCAAATAAAAAACCGCCAAAGGTCATAGCCAAAGGTAATAGTATAATGCCTAACGCAAATCCCAAAATATGGGTAGCACACCAACCGGAGAGGCCAGCTTTGATTCCCTTCTCTAAAGTACCAAACCAGAAGATTTCATCGATCCCCTTCTTCGGTGAACGCACCAGCAGGGATATTTCTCGTAAAAATGTCGTATCCATAACTAACTCCGCTCTCAACTACACTATAAGATTAATTATATCATAAATTCCCAGATTTAAATTATATATAATTAATTTTAATATAAATTAAACGACAAAAAAACCGCAAGACTTTCATCTTGCGGTTATACTGCATTACAGTCTTATATTATTTAACTAGGGTATGTACAAATCGGATCCATTGAGGCAATACCGACACTGATAGCAACGCCACAACAAACATAATAATATATGTTTTTACGATACCTAATTCAACATAGCGGCGCATGAGCTGAGCCCCAATAAAGACAGCATAATATTGACTAAACATGGTTACAAGATAGGCCATATTCCCTACATATTTCGGCATAGATAGATAAAATAATATGAGCCCCACTATATGGATCAACACTAATACTACGGTACGCAGTGCATTCGTATAAGCTAAGCCATAGATATAGTTTCGCATCACGCCCCTATAGGTCCCAGTACCACCTAGCAATACTAGTAATCGCCATATAACAAAGGCACCTATGATAATTTGAAAAATTAAAAAGGATGCATTTGCCAAAGCACTAACCAGATCAAAATGTGTGAGACCAGTCATGCGTTTTATGCCTAATGCGGGAGACACAGCTTTCACTATGAACGGCAAAGCATAGGTCGTTACATATAATACAATTGTAGATATTATAAGATTTAGTATAGCTCGAGTATAGGTTCCATTTCTAATAATATTTTGAAAGGATCTGTCACTCAATTTTGTAAATAAATGTAATATGTCCTCATACCAAGTCATAATACTCCTTATATATTATCGAGTTAATGTATATAGCACTTCACATAATAGTGATGCTAAAATAGCAATTAACATAATGCTTAGTCCTTCATAAAAACTGCCATTAATACATGCTCCGGCTATACGCCCCATGGTCTGTAGTAGCAATACAGTACTAAGAATGCATAAAACAATCATGCAAAACCCAATAACGGCTTGCAATAAAATTGGTATGGACGTAAGGATTAACATAATCCCCGCCGTCAGAGTAATCATAGCTACTACTAGTTGAGCAAAGGCCATCATGTGTAAAACACCAGTTACTACGCCACGAATGTAGAACTTACGTTTTTGCAACATAGCGTAACCTAACAAGATACCGGACATAAGCGCCGCTTTTAAAATTACCCACGTAAAGCGACCTACATTCCAAAACTCACGAGGCTTACTTAGCTGCTCAAAAAAGACTTGTATTTCATGCTGCCCTACGGGAAGCGAAAACAATTGCCACTTTACCAAAAGCGATGAATTACGTATAAATGCTCGTATAGCATCTAAATAGACGCTTTCACCAACGATGGTAAATTGATAACATATGAGGGCCAATACCAACATCCATGCAAGCTGTCCATAGGTAACATCATAGTGGTACATGCGCGGATGTTTTTCTTCAATGGGGTTTAATAAGCGATAAACGAACTCTACTAAACCTCCCATCATGCCTCTCACCACCTTTTACACAACAAGAATAGCACCATTCTATATAGAATGATGCATCACACAACACAACGATTACGAATTTATAACAATCATTTTATTTTTAATTCATACTCTGTTCATCATTATAGCACAAAAGCAAGGTATATTCATACCTTGCTTTCATATTTTTCATACTATGTAATTATCTAGATGTAGCAAGCATAACCATGCCTACCAAAATACCAATAAGGACTACTGGAATTAAAGATGCCAAAAGCCCAATACCAAATGTTGCTAGATGTCCCTTTTCGATTTGACGTGCCATAAGTGTTAAGCTCAACCAGAAATACCAAATGTATAACACAATTTCTAAAATAATATAGGTGAAACTAATGATATACAAAAGAGTCTCATCTGCGTAAATATCTAAGCTTAACCCTTGAATGATAAGAATCAAAATCACTTGAATAATCGATAAAACAAGGGATATGAACATAGAATATGCACTTTCATACCAACAAATCTTTAGTATAGACTCATAATTAGTATGAGCACCAAATTTATTAGCCACTGAACTAAAGAGCACTGAATAAATGGCTAATATAGCAAATGCAATTAATGCATAAAAGACTAGTGCAAAAAAGCCTGCCCCAGCCATGACTCCCAACGCAGCTCCTAGCTGTAAAGGTGAAGCACCTAGGGAATAGGACATCCCCGCTTGTATAATCCAACTCACAAGCATACTAATAACAAGCATACCCATGGCACATGCAAACCCTCGGTGAGTTGTACCAAATTCAACAATCTCTGGAATGCCACGTTTAAATGGCGCTCTAATAAGTGCCCAAAGATCTAAATACCATTTTCGTTCCATATGTTCCCCTCCAAATACATCAAAAGCACATATATTTCTATCATTGTATCATAATACACTTTTAAATTAAATATAAATTTATTGTAAATTATGCAAACAAATATAGTAATAAAAAAGTTGATAGACACCTAATAGCATCTATCAACATTTCCATTACATATGTATTTAAAGAGACATAGACAACATAATGCCACCTATGCCAAAGACAAAGGATACGATATAAAATGCAATACCGGTTATCCAAGGACTCAATCCAAATTGCTTAGACATCAGTTGCGCCATGATAATGACATTAAATAGTTCTATGGTGCTTAATCCACCGGATCCGCCTTTAGTATGTAAATCCAAGAAAAGATAAATAGGCGCAGCAAAAAGTACGAAAATCAAATGAATCCAACTAGTAATACAACTATTTAAAAGCATGTCTGCCACAAGTTGCTTATATGTAACCTGCCCCTTAAAGACCTTAAAAATACCATATAAAATACCAGAAGATACAAGAACAAACGCTACAATTCCAAGTACATATCCTATAAGAGGAACTGCTTCAAGTTCTATAGGGCCTATAACCTCCCAAATAAATGTTTTAAAAAATGGACTCTTTGGGAAAATTAGCGTTAATATATATAACCCTATATCAGTTATGATTGCTGATACCACAGCTAATGACAACATATTTTTAACAGTGATAAAACGCATCCATTTTTCTATATATGGGCCAAACAAACCATTCACAATTCTATACCTTATAAATCTTCACTTTTAAACAATTGATATCCTTCAAAATAATAACTATGGTCAAGGCCTTTCATAAATAGTTCTCGATTATTAATATCACTGGTAAGTGCTTTAGATAAAACCGCTTTTATTTCTAAGTCATTTACCGGGCTTCGTTCCATAGCAGACAAATATTGCTCTTTATCAACCTGACTCCAATCGATGGTCTTTTGTAGTTCTGTACACAACATATGATCAAGCCATAATCGCATGCTACGCCCATTACCTTCTCTAAAAGGATGAGCGACATTCATTTCAACATACTTTTCTACAATTTCATCAAAAGTAGATTGCGGCATATCTTCAATGGTTCTAACTGCTTCAGCAAGATACATGACAGGAACAAAGCGGAAATTGCCTTTAGCAATATTCACACTTCGTAATGCACCAGCAAAATCATATATATCTTGGAATAATATAGTATGGATTCTTTTCAAGGTAGTCCACGTACCACTAGGCATATCATTAAGTAAGTTTTCTTCAAACAGTGTTGTTGCTGCTTTTTTACTAATTCGTTCTTCTTCTCTAGCCAATGTTGGGGAATCGGTAATCCCCAATCTATTAGTGATAACCATGTTGGACCTCCTTTTTATTTATTTTCATTATATATATTATACTATAGACATAAAAATTAAAGATATTATAACTTTAAATCTTGCGAACGATAAGTAGAACAAAAAAAGCAGCCTTATAAGGGCTGCTTTTTTGTTCATCTTATTGTAAAGATGCTGCAATTTTTGTAAGGTTTTCATCCATACGTTCTAAGTATGTTTTATTATCTTCGTTGCTTTCGATTGTGTAAATAGTTTCTACCTTAGCACCAACTTCGCTTGCCAAAGTTTTAGATACTTCTGGACTAGCCATTTCTTCTGCAAAGATAGTAGTAATATTGTTTTCTTTACAGTATTTGATGAGTTCAGCCAATTGAGCTGCGTTTGGTTCGCCTTCGGCAAATACATCTTCTACACTATTTTGTTCTAACCCAAAGTCACGGCATAAGTACGCAAATGCTGCATGACCAGTAACGAAGTTTTTATGAGGAGCTTTAGCGAATTGATCTTCATATTTTTTGATCATTGCATCTAATTTAGCAACATATTCATTATAATTCTTTTCATAGTAATCTTTGTTTGCTGGGTCAGCTTTTACGAAAGCGTCTTTAATATTTTTTACTTCGATTTTTGCATTTTTCAAAGATAACCATGCGTGAGGATCTTCTGCACCATGTTCTTTAATTTCTTCAGGATCAGTATTTTTGATAGCTTCTACGCCATCTGTAGCAACAACAGTGATGAGTTTGCTATTTTTAGCCGCATCAATCGCTTGTTGTGCCCAAGGTTCCATACCAAAACCGTTGTACACGAATACTTGAGCTGTTGCCAATTGTTTCATATTTTCAGGTTTCAACTCGAAATCATGTGGCTCTACGCCATCTGGAATAATGGTAGATACCTCTACCTTGTCACCACCAATAGCTTTTGCGAATTCAGCCATGGCATTAAAACTTGTTACCACTTGGATCTTCTTACCTGCTTGTTCCTTTGGTGCATCATTGCCACAGCCTGCAAATAAGGCAGCCATCATGATCCCTATCATTAACAAAACCAGCTTCTTGACCATCGTAGTCCTCCTTTGTGAAATCCTGATCGCTATGCTTTCATAGAATAGTAACCATTCTTTAGTTGCAGTTGCGACTCAGTTGCATTTGTAATATAGTTATAGTATAAACTTACTCAAGATTTTGTCAATTAGAAAAGTGGTTTTTATATGTTATCCATAGAACATCTTTATTTTTCCTACCAAGGTCAGCCACCTTATGTGTTGAATGACCTTAACTTACATATTCACAGTGGTGATTATATATCCATTGTTGGGGATAATGGGTGTGGTAAAAGCACCTTGCTACGCCTCATTTTAGGATTCCTTACACCTGTAAAAGGCTCTATCAAACGAGATACGAACAACATTCGCTACGTGTCTCAGAAGAATGATTTTTCTCATGCAGGCTTCCCTATTACGGTAAAAGAAATCCTCGATTCCTACCGTAAATTACTAAAGATTAAAGATAAGCATGAAGTAGATCGCGTATTAGAGCTTACCAATATGACGGCGTTCAAAGACCGTTTAATCAGTAAACTGTCAGGTGGTCAAGCGCAACGCGTATCTATCGCGCGTGCCCTCATCGGCAGCCCTGACCTCATCATACTCGATGAACCATCTACTGGTATCGACCGGAAAAGCCAAGAAGGCATCTACACCCTTTTGCGCGAGTTAAACCAAGTACACCACATTACAATTATCTCCGTAGAACATAACCTTGAAATGGCCCTAGCCAATTCAACTAATATCTACCACATCGCAAATGGCCAAGGTCACCTTTGCTCTCCTGAACAATACGCTAGTGAAATCATGCACAGCACAGGGCGCAATCCTATGGATCACGAAAATTGTGCTTGCTTTACAGATGTAACACCTCAGGCTCAGGCTCAGGCTCAGGCTCAGGCTCAGGCTCAGGCTCAGGCTCAGGCTCAGGCTCAGGCCGATGATACTACAACTAAGGAGGTGCACCATGTTTAATTATGATTTCATGCAAAATGCCTTCTTCGTAGCCATCTGCATTTCTCTACTCTGTCCATGCATCGGTATTTTCATGGTTCTACGCCGTTCTAGTATGATTGGCGATACCATGAGCCATGCATCGCTAGCAGGTATTACATTAGGCTTATTAACAAATACCAATCCTATCTTAGGAGCATTCATCTTTACCGCTATCTGCGGTGCCCTCATCGAGTTCTTGCGAAAATACTTCTCCCACCATCTCGATTTGATCCTAACCATCATCTTGTCACTTAGTATTGGTACCGCTATTACGCTAATTAGTTCAGGCAAGTTGAAAGCTAATGCTAATGTGTTCTTCTTCGGTAGCATCTTAACCGTAAACACTACAGATATGATTAGCATTGCAGCCCTAACTATTCTATCTGTTTTAACCTTATATTTCTTATATAACTCACTCCTCTACATCGCCTATGATGAAGAGGCCGCGCGCGTAGCAGGTGTTAAGGTTGATTTTATCAATTATATCTTTGCTATCTTAATGGCTGCAGCCGTATCCATTTCTATTAAAATCGTCGGCGTTCTCGTATTAAGTGCTATGATTGCCTTACCTGTAGCATCGGCATTACAATTAGAAAAAGGATTTAGGACCACATTACTCTGTTCTATTGGATTTAGTTTGCTAGCCATGGTCATCGGCCTATTCGGATCCTATTATCTCAACGTAGCTCCAGGTGGTTTTGTATCTCTTACATCGGTTGCAATACTACTCGTAGTATTAGTTATCAAAAACATCAGAACCATCCTACGCCGTATGCAATTTAGCAAGTAAACAAAGATAATCATCAATATATAGATAGCTATTCTATTAGCAAAATAAGACAGCTATCCTGTGCAAAATAAATTATCTACTTATACTTGTGTAGCATATTTAGTATTAAAACAGAATCAAAAGAGCGTTATGAATACAACAAATTGGCCTGAAGGCATAAAAAAGACCAAACAGCGCGAAGCCATTTGGTCAGTATTAACAACTACAGATAAACCGATTACTGCTATGGAAATCGCAGAGCGATTAGGCGATGGTAGCACCACATGGATGTCTACCATCTACCGTACGCTTGAATTATTAGAAACAAAAGATATTGTTACCCGTACAACACTCATGGGCAGCGATATGGCATATTATGAGATAACTCCTCATACGCATCGTCACTATGCAGTATGTACTAAATGTGGGGCCATGATTCCTCTTCACACCTGTCCTGTCGTAGAAATGCCACAGGAACTAACAGATGCAGGCTTTACGGTGACAGAACATCATCTAGAAATTGCGGGGCTCTGTAAAAACTGCAAGAATAAAGGCTAGTAAAAATCTATAAGTAAATGCAAGAAAAAGGACGTAACTTTAAGAGTTACGTCCTTTTGTAATTTTATTATCTTTTGTATTAGCCTTAATTAGCTTTCACCATTACAACATCAATGGAGCTACTACAAAGCCAAGTGCTACTGAAATAGCGATGGCAAGTACGCCAGGGATAAAGAACGGATGGTTAAATACAAGCTTACCGATTCGTGTTGAGCCGGTATCGTCCATTTGTACAGCCCCCAAGAGTGTTGGGTATGTAGGCAATACAAAAAGTGCAGATACGGCTGCGAAGGATGCGATAATAATGTATACGGATCCTGGGTTTTCTGGAGTAATACCGAGAGCTAGAATTACAGCTGGTACCAATGCTTGTGTAGTCGCCGCTTGGCTATACAACAATGTACTAGCAAAGAAGAATGCTACAGCTAATAGGAATGGATATGCTGTTACCAAGCTAGATGCAAGAGCTTTAATTTCAGGAATATGACCTTTTACAAAAGTATCGCCCAACCATGCTACGCCTAGTACGCAGACACATGCGGATAAACCGGATTTAAATGTGCTTGTATTAACAAGTTGTGCTGTATCAATTTTACAGAAGAATGTAATAGCCGCTGCAATTACCATCATGAAACCAACGATGGCATCATTTCGACCAAAAATAACAGGTTTAATAAGACCAATGTTCTTGGAGATGGCAGTTGCATAGAATACGATACAAATAATACCAATCAAGAAAATCAATACAGAAGTTTTCGCACCTGGTTTCAAGTGGAAATCAGCACTCTTTTCACGAGGTGGAGCCACATGACCTGCTGCCAGACGTTCTTGGTAAACTGGATCGGAAGACAAATCATTATTCGCGAAGGTAGACATGATAAATGCCGTAATCATAACCGCTACGAATGTTGTAGAAATGCAGATGGCAAGCAATGTTGGATAGTTAACCCCATATGGTTCAAGGAAACCACTCATAGCAACAACTGCTGCGGATACTGGGCTCGCTGTAATACCAATTTGGCTTGCTACAACGGCAATGGATAATGGTACAGATGGCTTAATATTTTCACTTTTTGCCACCTCTACAATTACAGGAATCATAGAAAATGCTGTATGACCTGTACCAGCCAATAGCGTTAAGAAATACGTAACTGTTGGTGCTAAGTAGTTGATATGCTTAGGATTTTTACGCAAAATACCTTCTGCAATACGCACCAAATAATCGAGACCGCCAGCGAGTTGTAAAGCACAAATAGCAGCGATAGCAGACATGATGATGAGGATTACATCCCAAGGAATCTGCCCTGGGAACATCCCCATGCCGAGGCTTAACAACACTACACCAAGGCCGCCAGCGTAACCGATGCCCATACCACCTAGACGAACGCCGAGGAAGATGGCACCAAATAAAATAATAACTTGCATAATTACATAAATGTCCATACGATGACCTCCTTTATACGTATATAGTATCATAGATATGCAAAAATATCATCGAATTTTCACAATGTATAGTCTATAGTTTAAAGACTTAACGAAACATTATCCGCTAAACATATAAAAAGCTATATATGCCGACGACTCTAGAACCGTAGAATCATGACATATATAGCTTTTACGTTTACCTTAAATCTTTATAAAATACTTAGCCGTAAATTGTTATAGAATTATTGGTCGTAAGTCTTCGAGGATTCCCTCTTCTTCAGTAGCGCGTTGGATACTTTCACCAACAATGCGAACCATATCCTCTAATTGTTCCACAGTGGACGCCAATGGCGGCATGAGGATTACCACATCACCGATTGGACGGCAGATGAGGCCTTGTTCACGAGCAAGGATGGCCACTTTAGCCCCTACCGCATCATTTGGACGATACGCCTCATGAGTAGCCACATCTTTTTCAAGTTCAATCCCTACGATGAGGCCTCGTTGACGAACCTCTTTAACATGTTTCAAGTTTTCGATTGGCTTCAATGCATTGGTGAAAGCCTCGATTTTCTTAGGTAATCCTTCGATAACCTTTTCATCGCGGAATACTTGTAAAGAAGCTAGTGCGACGGCACAAGCCAAGGCATTCCCTGTATAGGAGTGGCCATGGTAGAAGGTTTTCTTTTCTTCAAATGTACCGAGGAAGGCATCGAATACACGTTGTGTCGTCAATGTAGCAGCGAGAGGCATATAACCGCCAGTAATACCTTTGGACAAGGTCATGAAGTCTGGCGCTACCCCTTCGTGTTCACAGGCAAAGAATTTACCTGTACGACCAAAGCCTGTGGCTACTTCATCGACAATGAGGAATACGTCATGTTTCGCCGTTAATTCACGAACCCGTTTCAAATAGCCATGAGGCATAACAAGCATGCCTGCTGCAGCTTGTACTAATGGTTCCATAACGAGAGCTGTGATTTCATCGCCCTCTTCGTTGAGGATGCGTTCTAATTCGGCCAAAGACTCTTCAAAGGCTTTTTCTCGATCAGCTACATCGCGATATACACCAGGGCTTGGCAATGTCAAAGGTTTGAATAATAAATTATGGAATACTTGGTGGAATAATTGAATACCACCTACAGATACGGTGCCTAATGTATCCCCGTGATAGCCTGCATTAAGGGCAATGAACTTAGTTTTCTTTGTTTGTCCTACAAGTTGGCGATATTGGTAGGCCATCTTGATAGCAACTTCAATAGCCGTACTGCCATCATCGGATAAGAATACTTTATTTAAGCCTTCTGGCGCGAGCTCTACCAATTCTTTACACAACTGTGCAGATGGCGGGCTTACAAGACCGAGCAATGTGCTATGAGCAATCTTATCCACTTGTTCCTTCAAGGCTTGGTTTAATACAGGATGATTGTGTCCATGAATATTAACCCATAAGGAGGACACGCCGTCATAATACTTTTTACCGTTCTCATCGATGAGGTATACCCCCTCACCACGTTCGATTACTACTGGTTCTTGTGCTAACCAATCTTGCATTTGTGTAAATGGATGCCATACAAACTCATGGTCCCACTGTGCTGCTTGTGAAAGCTGTTTCTCTGCCATTTCGTCACCTCATACGTACAAATTCTACAAACTATAACTCTCAATACCTATAATACTCAATTACTATAACAGTCTATTACCATAAATAATTAGTCTAAATTAAATTAAAATATCTAACTACTATATACCTAATACTGTATTCCATACCTTCTTAGAATCCACAAAGGATCGAGCCCAACCAAGCTGAACCTTTTGAATATCTGGCCCTTGGTATGGCGGTACAACAGCTACTACAGGAATACCTGTATATCGTTCCATATCCTCTACATTTGTTTTCAATAAGAATGGATCTACTGCCGTTGTATCATTTACGATGATAGCTTTCACCTCAATACCATGCATCTTCGCGTATTCACAAGTCAAAATCGCGCGGTTAATGGAGCCCAATCGTCCATCAGCTACAACGATGGCTGGTAATTTAATATCTTTCATTAAATCCGTGAATGTTTTATCGCCGTAAAGAGGTGTTGTAATACCACCAGCACCTTCTACAAAGGTTAGATCATAGCGATTAACAACATCTAATGTATGAGCTACTACACCATCATAATCGATTTCTATACCAGATAACTCTGCTGCAAGACGGGGAGAAAAATCACCAGCGATAGCATATGGGTTAACCTCATGACGACGAGATTCAGGAATACCTGCGCAACGCATTAAATGCGTAGCATCCTTGCTTTCAAGGCCAACATTATAATTATCCTCATCCATCGTTACACATTCAGGAAAAGGTACCGCACTAGAGGACACTGGTTTAACCATACCAACCGCAAAACCATCATCTACAGCCATGGCCCCTAACAGCCCTGTCACAAACGTCTTGCCTACATCTGTATCTGTACCAATTATAGAAATACCTAACTGCTTCATACATGTCTCCTCTCAGCGATACTTAACGCCGCATAGGTTAACTAATTTATGTGAGTAAGTTTACAATCTAATTACAATATACAGCCAAACGGAATATATAGTCAACCTATTATTACGCTTAAGGTTAACCATGATAGGACTATATGGGGCCCCAATACATCAGTGGGAGCTAAATTAAAAATCACAGAACCTAGCTCATCGCTCCATAGTAAACTAAGTCGCTCTTTACTAGGTTCTGTGATTTTTATGGCTGTACTTATGTAATAGTCCCATATAGTCCTAACCGCAACCTTAAATGCGAGAATAATAGGTTAGCTATATAAGGGGAAAGAAAAAAGAGTGATGACTTTAGTCATCACTCTTTTTCACTTAAATGTACAAATCAACTTGGGCCCCATCAAATCTCAGATTATATTTCAAGGTAGCGGAATTCGCCTGTATCAGGATCCATCATCCCTCCATAGAATCCCATTCCTTTTGGGAATAGTGGATGGTGACGCAAGAAGTTAACTGTATAGATTACATTGTCTTCGGAGATATGGAAACGATCCATCCAGTCAATAAGGCCTGGTTCGATCATGCGAATCGCATCTTCACTGATACCTTTTTCTTTCATTGACTCCATAAATGTAGTAGCAGAGAAATCAATCATACCACAGTTTTCATGGCCAATGATTAATACGTCTTCAATCTCCATACCATAAGTAGCAACTAGCAAACTTTGTACGATATTATCGATTGGTTGTGTTACGCTATTGCCGGCTGTTTTAATGACGATAATTTCGCCACGGTTAAAACCTAGTGCATCTTCTAGCATGCAGACTAAACGCGTATCCATACATGTGACAATACCTAGTTTTTTTGTAGGATGGCTTGTTAATCCTGCTTTTGGTAATTCTGGGTGGTTTTTCACATACTCTTTATTGGTTTCAATTATTTGTTTAATATCAATCATAAGGTACCTCATTTACATTTCTATCTATAAAATAGATTCTATTCATTATATACAATATATTCAATGAAAAACAAGAGATTTTCATCACATATAAATATTTATTATAACCTATATCCTTCATAAGAAATCCACAAAAATCGTATTAATTCAATATTTATAATTAATATTCATTTATTATACTCTTCGTTCTTATATATTTATAAAAATGAATATACTGTATATTTCTTACATTACTAGTAGATTATAATTCCCCCAATGTGGTATTATTAAAACTATAGAAGAGAAACGCCACATGATACCACATATGGCGTGAACTGTATGTACAGTAAGGAGATTTTTATTATGGGTATCAATCAAAAAACGTTGCCAGGCATTCTGCTCTGTGCAGTCCTCGCTATTCCTTGTTGGCTATTAGGCCTAGAGTTTCATCTAATCGGTAGCCCAATCTTTGCTATCATCTTAGGTATAATTATTGGCTCCGTATTCACATCTTGGAAGCGCGAAAAAACTGGTGCCGGCATCGGCTTCACATCTAAAAAGATTTTACAATGGGCTGTTATTTTATTGGGCTTTGGCTTAAATATTACACAGATTTTACATGTAGGTTGGATTTCATTACCTGTCATCATTTCAACCATCGCTACATCCTTAATCGTGTCCTATGTTATCTATCGACTCACTCATATCGACTCTAATACAGCTGTACTTATCGGCGTAGGTTCCTCCATTTGTGGTGGTTCTGCTATCGCTGCAGCTGCACCAGTCATCAAGGCAGAGGATCAAGATATTGCACAGGCTATCTCCGTTGTATTCTTCTTCAATGTAGTAGCAGCTTTTGTATTCCCTCCATTTGGTGATGCTATTGGTCTTTCCAATATGGGCTTTGGTCTATTTGCTGGTACCGCCGTAAACGATACATCCTCTGTAACAGCTACAGCTGCCGTATGGGATAGTATGAAAGGCACTGGTACACAAGTACTAGAATATGCGACAATCGTTAAATTAACACGTACCCTCGCTATTATTCCTATTTGTTTAGGTTTAGCAAGTTACCAAGTATATAAAGCAAAACAAAGTGCTGCTCAAGCTGATGGTAGCAGTGTTAGCATCGCTAAAATCTTCCCTAAATTTGTTTTATACTTTGTGATTTGTTCTCTTATTACAACAGTATTATCCTATGCGAATGTAGATATTCAATTCTTGAGTGTATTCAAAACTATTTCCAAATACTTTATTACAATGGCCATGGTTGCTATAGGACTTAATACTAATATCGTAAAATTGATAAAATCCGGTGGTTCTGCCCTTGCATTGGGTGCTTGTTGCTGGATTGCCATCACAGCAGTCAGCCTAGCTACACAACATATGATTGGTTTATGGTAAGAAATATACATACCTATTTTAATATGATATAATTGTATATAGTTAGAATAGTAATAACCCCTCCAGTAATGGAGGGGTTTCGTGCTACTATTCACCTTATTAGTACTTTATCATACTATAGTTAGGAGGGTTAACATGTACTTCTTACAAGGACTTCTTGTCGGTCTCGCAACATTTGCCCCTGTTGGCATGCAAAACCTCTTCATCATCAACACAGCATTGGTACAGCCTATACGTCGTATCATATTGACCCTTATCATATTGGCACTATTTGATATGAGCCTCAGTACGGCAGCCTTCTTTGGCATCGGCGCCATTCTTGAAATGTGGCCGCTTACAAAGCTTATCGTACTCCTTTTTGGGGGCCTACTGATTGTATACATGGGCTTTAATATATTCAGAACTGAACCAGATATGCGCAATGTTAACACGCATATCCCTATTCGTAAGATTATCATATCTGCTATCGCTGTATCTTGGGGCAATCCTCAAGCAGTACTTGATGCAACTATGATGCTCGGTGCTTTTCAAGCTAATATCCCAGAAGAGAACATTTACCACTTCTTTGGCGGTTTTTTAGTTATGACACCAATTTGGTTTGGATCCTTAGCCGCTACCATGCATCTGTTAGCAAAAAAAATCAAAATCACCCATATGGCTTGGATCAACCGCTTCTGTGGCGCTGTCCTCGTCATTTATGGTATAAAATTGTTCATCGATGGGGTTACAATGCTTTTAGAATATATTTAATCAAAATATCTCCAATAGTATAATCCTTAAACAACAAAGCCGTTAGCATATGCTAACGGCTTTTATATTGCAAATATCTGTTGTTATACAAATATCTTTTGTTATATAACGATGAATTTTGTTTTACTATAATTCATCTTCGTATAGTAAAACTCTGAGTATATTAAAACTCTGACAAAACTTGATTAAACATTTCTCTAAAGGCTTCTACATAGGTATTACTTTGATTTCGTTGAGATACAAAGTAGTAATTACGTTCCATGGATTTGCCATGATTAGTCAATACCTTGCGCTCAATGCCAGGCATGGAGTCTGTTAAGTATTTAAAGCGATCTAATAACAATAAGCCTTGTTGGCCTGCCACTAAATAGCGCGCTTCCTCTAAAGTACGAGCATACGCAAAGGCTCCAGCATAGCCAATGGCCTTACGATAGTGCTCCTCCTCTCCTATCGTATACTTACCACGGCATACTAGGATAAGGGGTAAATCATCAATCGTTTTAATTTCAACGCTGCCTTCCTTTGTATACCCTTGTGGCACCTCAATCACGGTAGTCGCCTTATCGATCAAATGACTTTCAAAATCATCAGATAAAATCTGCCACTGATCATTAAAAATCACATCTACACGGCGATCATCTAACATGCCATACAGTTCTTCATGGCTGCCACTATACATACGGATATCTAGATTTTTATAGCGCTTCGCCATGCGAATGACCGTTTGCTGCATAGCCATTCCACTATAACGATTCAAATAACCAATCCGTAAACTGACACGTGCATCTGTGCCGATGCGGGTTGTTTCTACCTTAATATCGTGAAACCGTTCTAGTAATTTTTTACCAGAGCGATATAGATATTGTCCCGCTGGTGTTAGGTGAAAGCTTCTCTTTTCTCTCACCATCAGCTCCACCCCAAGACTCGTTTCAAGGGCTTTAATTTGTTGTGAAATAGCAGATTGAGACACATATTGCTCTGTCGCAGCTTGGGTAAAACTATTATTATCAACTACACACACAAAATACTCTAATTGTTTTAATAACATAACGATACACTCTCATCTCTCTTATAGTTAGTGACCTACACCACTAACATACTTCACAACAACTACCAACCCCTCTCATTGGTATTTGCTAGACACAACTAAATTACGGTATACAAACCAGGACGCTACAAAGAATATAGCCGCTGTAGACCAGAATACAGCACCATAGCCAAAAGCACGTGCAATAATACCACTAATAACAGGCCCCAATACATTGCCCATCATAGCTACACTAGATACGGCCCCAAAGACAATACCGCGCCGCTCAATAGGAACAGCTTTAGATATTAGGGTATTTGCGATTGGTGCAATAAAGCCCATAAAGAATCCTGCAATAGCACGGAATATACCAAGGCCCCATATGCTAGGCATCAAGTATTGCAAGATAAATAGGGACCCCACAGCCCATGTAGCGGTAAAGATAATACGTGGCATCGTCAATCGTTGTGTAACCTTACTGATTGAAATGGATGCCAATGCGCTAAACAAACCAGCTCCAAAGATAATGATGCCCACAATAGTAGCAACAAATTCATCATTCACAGACATATAATGTTTGATATAAAGCGGTAAGATTGGACCAATGCCAGTAATACCAAAATTACACAAAAACTGCATCGCTACTAATAGGCGAACTCGGGGTATCATTAGAAATGATTTAATCAAAGAAATCTGTGATTCTTGAGCATCAACCTTGTGCTTAAACTGCAGATTAGGCATTAAGAAATAAATACCTAATAAGCAAATTCCAGTCAATCCAGAAAATACAAAGAATGGTGCCCTATAGCCTAATAGATCGGCCGCTAAGCCCCCCATAAGAGGTCCAAACACGAGCCCCATCACCATAGAGGCTTGATATAGCCCCATCGCCCATGGCACCTTTTCCTCAGGCGTTATGAGGACAATAATAGCTAAACCTATCGGTACATAGCCACCTACTACACCTTGCAAAATTCTTAGAACCAATAGCTGAGACGGGGTTTGTGTGAAAGCACAGGCCCCTACTGTAACCATTAAGGTAAATAAGATAAACATCATTACCTTACGTGGTCCCAGTTGATTTGCCTTGCGCGACCAATACGGTGCACTGAGCGCTACCATACAAGGCGTTACACCTGATACGATACCAGCCCACATAGCAGCTTCACCTGGATTATGTAAACCTAGCTCTATAAGAAATAACGGAAGGAATGATAGTACCCCTATAATCGTTATTCCCCCACCGATCTGTATAATACAGATCAGATAAATAATTCGTTTCCAAGAAGAATCCATAATGACCTTCTTTCTTAACTTTTAAAGTTATTATATACTCTATTTTATTAATAGACTGTATATTTTTAAGGATTTATAGAATATAAACCCATAATATTATTGTATCCTAAACAGAAAAAAAAGACCATCTCTTATCACATAAAGGATAGAGATGGTCTTTATACTATATAACTTTCAACCTCATCCAAAAGGTATGACAATCATACTATTTTTGTTTGAACATCCAGTAGATGTAATAGATAACAAGTGCATATGTTACTACATCAAATACTGGTAAGAATGGCACCATTTTAGATAAACGGCCAAAACCATGCACGTGAATATTTGCCGCAATGATGGCAATTAGATTTAAACGATGAATCCAGATTGCTTTTTTACGGGATACGGACTTTGCCATGTTGCCAACCCAAGGTGATAAGTACAACACTGCAAAGATAAGAGCAATAAACATCGCTACAAGGGAGATATATCCGCCCCAGAAACCTAAGAATGACTTTAGAGCTTTCAAGAAATATACATACCAATGGGCACATACGAGGATAACACTGACAACCCCTACAATGCGATGAATATCAAACATCTCTTTAGGATTATATCGTGTGATAAACCATTTGGGTTTTGTCGCAATGTATGTCAATACAAGCCATGCAACATACGGCACAAGGCCTAAATGAACCTTCCAGTTACCAAATGATCTACCACCTGTTACATAACCATATTCAACCATACCCATAAATATTAAAGATAAAACTGCAATCCAAATTAAAATATGATATTTACTTTTAAACTGCTTTTTTACTACTTCTGCCATGTAAACCTCACTATTTCTTATACAAACTACTAGTATACATCTAGTTGGTCTAATGTAGCATGCTAAACAATTTCAATCTACATAGCATTCTACTTAGAACTAATCATTGATTAACTATCAGCCTAATCGTAAGCATCAAAATTAGAATTTGAAGTTAAGGTCTGCACGGTAGTAATCATTTACACGATTGCCGTCTTGTGTTTTAGCATTAAAGCCATAGTATGCATTAATACCAATATTTTTCTCTGGTGCATAAGATGAACCTAATTGCCATGCTTTATAACCTTCATACCGTGTTTTCTTTAATAAATCATTAGATTCATATTTTTGCGTTTTAAATACAGGTGCATTTTTAGCTTGATCAAAGTAATCTAAGCGGATAATCCAAGAGTTCTTCTTGTTAATTTTATAATCGCCCCATTTAACGCCTACGTTCCAAATATCAGAATCACTTAAGCCAGATGCTTTTACCCACTCACCATCAATACCGAGTTTACCAACATTGTATTTAGCATTAAAGCCATATACATTATCGAATTCGTTATTTTTCTTGCCATTACCCATACGTACATTCGTGGTACCAACATGAGCAAACATACCGCCAAAGCTAAAGCGATCATTAACAGCCACATTGGCATTGATAAGACCTACATCACCATTATCAGCTTTACTCGTCTTAGCAAAACGGCCTGCTGTCATATAACCATACGCACCATTTAATGTAACTTTTTTACCTACCTTAGCTGTAGCACCTACACCATCAAAGTTAGAGCTATAAATCAAGCCGCCGCCAAATTTTTGAGTATAACGACCAGCATCAACGACTACATTTTTACCAAATTTGTGCTCTACATATGCCAAATCCCAGTTAGCTTGAGCTTCTTTAGAACTATCACCTAACTCAATAGAGCCTGTTGTAATACGTGCTTTAACAGATGTATTTTTATTAACCTTTGCATCTAGACCTAAACGTACACGGGCTGTAATTTTATCTTCATAATCATAACCATCGATACCCTCTCTGCCGATGTAGTTGATACGAGCATCACCAGTAACCTTTACATTGCCTACGCGGTCTTCCAATTTAGCTACACGCACACCAAGTGTATTCAATTCGTTGGAGAACTCGTCGGCCAAGCGGTTCAACATAGCTTGTTGTTCTGCATTAGCACGATCTTGATTAGCCATGCCTTTCGCAATCATTTGAGCCATTTCGTAACGAGTAATGTTATTTTGGCCTTTGAAAGTACCATCAGGATAACCATTGATAATACCAGCTGTAGCTAATTGATCTACCGCTTGGTAAGCCCAGCTATCGGACGGAACATCGGAGAAGGGGTTGACAGCAAAGGCTGTAGCCACACCCATCATGGCTGCTACTGCAAAAGCACTAGTCATTTTACGCTTCATCATAATAAACCTCACACACTAAAATAAGAAAAATAAAATGAGTAGATAATGAAATTTTGAAGTTCATTATCATTATCACATATAACACAAAAAATAATAACAACTTTCATTAATTGAGTAAAGAGAAAATGTATATCAATCTCACAATCATTTATGCGTCAAACTGATAATATCCATATTTAATTCACTAGGAAATAAACATATAAATAAAAAACCCCTTCCGTGTAATGATATGTACCCCCTTTACTGGACAACCAGTAAAGGGGGTATTTTCATGAGATATAGTTATGAATTTAAAAGAAAAGCAATTGAATTATTCTATCAAGGTGAATGGCCCGAGACACCTGACGGTGTAAGGATAGATACATTTCATAAACAAATAAGGGACTGGGTTAAATTAGAACAACGTCATGGTTCGGACATTAATAAATGTCAAG
>NZ_JAJEQD010000011.1:0-71442 GCF_020687175.1 Veillonella fallax
TATGTGGTATTTGCATAACCATTTTGTGTGCGCAAGGCTCTGTGTCTTTGTTGCCATATAAAATCACCTTTCTTTTGCATATAATGCGGCTTGAACACCTACATTATACTTAAGCAAGGTGATTTTTTTGTATAACTTTCGTTGCCGCACCCACATAGCGGGTGGTTTAATGATTCGCGACTACGTCGCGAACCAGTCTAAAGACAATAATAAGAAAACCCGCACTACTGTGCGGGTTTATTTGGTGGACCACCAGGGGTTCGAACCCTGGACACCCTGATTAAGAGTCAGGTGCTCTGCCAGCTGAGCTAGTGGTCCATGACACGACTAATTATATGCCTATTTTATAGGAATGTAAAGAATATTTATTACATTCCTATAAAACATATACATCAATATTGCCTTAGCCAATCCTTCATCGTATTACAAGCCTCTGTAGGGAGTATATCACTAGTTCCTACACAGTCAGCACCACTATACAGTTGAAGAACGCTATGCGTACGGCTTACTTCTTTGACGATAATATCTGTCACATCTGCCTTTGGCACATTAAATTGCAATCCATAACGCCCCTTGTAGGTAATGACAGCAGATTGTGTATCGTATTCGATATGGACTTGAAGCATCTTGCCACCAGGCCAACATTCTTCAATATGTTCCTTTAATCTTGGTTTTAGAAAATCAAAAAATCCCATATTATCCTCCAATGCGCCACATAGGACGTTCTGGTTGTTCCATACCTACGCCATCATGACGTTCTTGCTTTCGTTGCAACGCACGTTCAATATGCAAAGCTAAGTCTTCCTCTGTGGCCCCATTGCGCACAAGAGATACAAGATCAGCCTCATCATCACGCAACAAGCATAAACGCATTTGCCCATCTGATGTAAGACGTACGCGATTACATGTATCACAGTAGCTATGAGACATAGAAAAGATGAAGCCTACAGCCTTTCCACTTGGCAACGCTAAATACGTAGCAGGACCAAAACCATACACAGAGTGAACCTCTGTAAGAGGCCCCCCACTTACACGTTCCAATTGAGCTCGCCACTCATCAAAGGTCGGTCCATGGAATGCATCACCTTGGAATGGCATGTATTCTATAAATCGCCATATAACAGGCCATTTTTCTACATACTGTAACAAAGATTTGACTTCTTCATCAGACCAATGACGAGATAATACAGTATTAATCTTCACAGATTTAAAGTTTGCACTAATAGCACTACGAATACCATCTAGCACAGAATCTAGCTGACCTTCTTTACCTACACAAGTAGCAAAGGCATCACTTTCAAGAGAATCGAGACTAATATTCACTCGGTTCAATCCAAGTTTTTTCAATCGTTGTGCTCGAGATGCAAGTAGGCTACCATTCGTAGTCATAGATATATCTTCAAACCAACCAGTATCCTTAATACGGGTTAACAGCTCTTCAATATGAGGATACAACAATGGCTCGCCACCAGTTAAGCGCACTGCTTTCACGCCGATACGATGGAAGGCACCTAAAATAGTCATCCATTCATCAACTGATAATAATTGTGTTTGACTTTGAGGTGTAATTTCAGCAGGTCGGCAATAGGGACAACAAAAATTACACGCATCTGTCAATGACAGACGTACATATTCAATTGTACGGCCCCATGCGTCTTTCATAACACACCTCGTTTATAATACAGAGTTATTTAATAATAGATACTTCATCACCTACGTGAATCGTACCATTTTTAAGGACTTTGCCAAAGATGCCTTGTGTAGGCATGATACAAGATCCTACTTGTTTCATGATTTCACAACCATGATGACATTCCTTACCAATTTGAGTGATTTCAAGAATTACATCACTACCAATTTGTAATTGTGTACCTACGGCTAATTCGTAAAGTACCATACCTTCAACAGTGATATTTTCTGCAAAATCACCAGGTTTAACATCCGCCCCTTGAGCGCGCATATGGTCTATACTTGCAATGCCAAGCAAGCTGATTTGACGATGCCAATTGCCTGCATGCGCATCACCTTCCATACCGTGATCTACAATAAGATTAGCGGATTCAATATTATGTTTCTTTTGCCCTTTTTTCTCACTAATAGAGATAGCAATAATTTTTCCGTCTGCCATGTAACCCTTCCCTTCTTATGGGAACATACCATATATACATAACTTTAATTCAACATGTAATTGCAACTAGTTTTATGATTCTCATCTTACTGAAAGCACCACAAAATTATTCTACAATTATCTATTTATTATAGCATAGTATTCATACAAATTTCCTGTGAATTTAATCACTAAAAAAGAACTCTGCTCCAAGGAACAGAGTTCTCATATAATACATCTTATCGGCGACCCATTTCTTTAATTTCATCACCACGATTAACACCATTAAGTAGTAAGTTAAGCAAAATTGCCATAATACTACCAAAGGTAATACCAGATTTTAAAATAATTTGTGCCCAAGCAGGGAAATTAGCATAAAAGTTTGGCGCTGCAATAGGAATCATAGCCACACCAACACTAATTGCTACAAGCATTAAATTATGATTGCCTTCAAAGCTAACCTTGCCTAAAGAACGAATACCACTGGCAACAATCATACCGAACATAGCAATACCAGCACCACCTAATACAGCATTTGGAATACTAGCTACGATGGCCGCTAATTTAGGAAATAAGCCTAATAAAATCAAAATCACACCAGATGCAGCAACTACAAAGCGGCTCTTAACACCTGTTACAGCAATAAGACCAACGTTTTGAGCAAATGCTGTATATGGGAAGCTATTAAGAATACCACCGATAACAGTAGATACCCCATCAGCACGAATGATTGATGCCAATTCTTTACGACCAATTGGCTTATCTACGATTTCACCAATAGCAATACTATCACCAGTTGTTTCAACCATAACAACAAGCATTACGATAATCATGGAAAGCACAGAAGCCCAATCAAAGGTTGGTAAACCGAAATAGAAAGGTTCAATAACTGCAATCCAACTGGAACGACCAACTTCGTCAAAGTTGGTAACGCCCATTGCAAAAGCAATAGCTGTACCTGCAATCAAACCGATTAGAACAGAAAGATTACTGAAGAAACCTTTTGCAAATTTATAAACAAATACGACGATTAAGAATGTAAGGAACCCTAGTCCAATATTAGTAAAACTACCAAATTGTGGATTTCCTACACCACCGCCCATCCAATTAATGGCAACTGGCATCAAGTTAATACCGATAATGGTAATAATTGTACCTGTAACTACAGGAGGGAATAGTCGAATAAGACGACTAAAGAATGGCGCTATCAAGAATGTAAATAAACCGGCTATGATAATGGCGCCGTAAATAGCAGTCATACCATGTTGGGCACCAATCATGGCCATAGGGCCTACAGATGCAAAGGTAACCCCTTGGATCATTGGAATACGTCCACCAATATTACCAAAACCTAATGTCTGGATTAATGTGGCAACACCGCAAGTAAATAAGTCCGCTGTAATTAAGCGAATCAAATCTTCCACAGGTAAGTGCATGGCCTGTGCCACGATAATAGGTACGGCAACGGCACCTGCATACATGGCCAATACGTGCTGTAAACCAAAGGCAAAGAGCTGTGGTATTGGCAACATACTATCGACCGTATTCATTTGTTTTTGATCTGTCATAATGTCTCCTACATCAAACCTCGAAATAACACCCATTTATTTTACACTATCGTTCGGATTTTAACAATAGAAAAAAGAGAACCTATTATTTTCAAAAGCAATAATAAGTTCTCTTTTTTATTTTTTCCGAACATTATACTCTCAAAATTATAAATCATTCGAAATTGTTCAGGTTTTATTAATTAATATATCCAGATATCTATCAAGTTATTTCAAGCTATTATTTTAAATTGCTATTTTGAGCTAGTTATGCATATAAACCTATAATGGCCGCCTCTTTCTCATCGAGATCTTTTTCAATAGCATTCATTTTTGTAGTTATATCAGTTACAAAGGCTTCGTCTTTAATACCAGATAAATTAATACGCACATTTAAGAATGCCGCCTTTACGGCAGCACGGGCATTAATAGCAGCAATAATACCATCTGTAATGAGGTTTTGATTGCCCTTGCGAGATGCCATATCCGCCAAATCAAAGATTTGATACGCTAATTCACCGATTTCAAAGGGCACCATAGCCGCATCTTTATAAGCTTGCTGAATGGCTGCACTGCGCGTAGCCTTTTCTTCATCAGTATTCTTTGGCAAACCTAATGCGTTCATAAAGATGTTAAATACATCCGCATCAGCTTGGGATAATTCAAGCATGCGATTACGAATAGCTTCTGCTTTACTTTGAAGGTCTTTCATTTCAGATTGAACCTCTTCGTATCCTTTTTTCCCAAAGGTTAAGTTTGCCACCATTTCAGCTAATGCAGCACCCGTTGCAGCTGTTAAAGCCGCAATGGCACCACCTCCAGGTGTAGGTTCTTTAGATGCAGTAGCGGCTACAAAGTCACTCACTTTTTGTTCTACTAATTTCATATCTATACCTCATGTAAAGGAGATAACAAGAGGAACCTTGTTATCTCCTTATAATTACTATAAAACTGTAACGGTTAAAACAATAAACGCTATAACTCTAATTAAAATTAGGCGTAAAGGTTAATCCGTTTTAGAAAGGCTAACTATAAGTATTTACTATTAGAATAAGCCTTTAATCGTACCATCTGCTTCTATATCCATATTGAGAGCTGCTGGGCGTTTAGGAAGACCTGGCATAACCATTACATCTCCTGTACGGCATACGATAAAGCCGGCCCCATTGGCAACGCGAATATCGGATACAGTGATAGTAAAGCCCTTTGGTGCACCGAGCAACGCAGGATTATCAGACAAGGAGTATTGTGTTTTCGCCATACATACAGGCAAACGATCGAGACCCCAATCCGCTAATTGTTTAATTTGCTTTTTAGCTTTATCCGTAAAGATAACACCATCACCACCATAAATCGTAGTAACGATCTTATTTACCTTTTCTTCTAAGCTATCTTCTACATCATATACGAATTTAGGTGTTGGTTTTGGACCTTCTAGCAATTCAACGACCTTTTTAGCCATATCGATGCCGCCTTCGCCGCCCTTTTCCCAACATTCATTAAGCTCAACAGGCACGCCGAATTCATTACACAAGCGAGTTAACTCAGCGATTTCCGCATCTGTATCGGTAGCAAATTTATTTATGGCTACTAGTACAGGTACGTTAAAGTAACGCATGTTTTCAATGGCTTTTTGCAAGTTGCTAAAGCCTTTTGTAACAGCCTCAACATTTTCTGTATTAAGCTCTTGTTTTGGTACACCACCATGCATTTTAAGAGCTCGTAATGTAGCTACGATAACGATTGTATCTGGGAAAATATCGCCGTAGCGACATTTAATGTCGAGGAACTTTTCAGCACCTAAATCAGCACCGAAGCCAGCTTCTGTAACTACAATATCACCTAATTTAAGGCCTAATTTTGTAGCTACGATGGAGTTACAACCATGAGCAATGTTTGCAAATGGACCACCGTGAACGATGGCTGGCGTATGCTCTAATGTTTGTACGAGATTTGGTTTAATAGCATCTTTCATAAGAAGGGCCATCGCACCTTGGCAACCAAGTTGATGTACATACACAGGCTCACCTGCTAAATTGCAACCAATTACAATACGACCAAAACGTTCTTTCAAATCTTCTAGATCTTTAGCTAAGCAAAGAATAGCCATAATTTCAGAAGCAACAGTAATCATGAAGTGATCTTCGCGAGGGAAACCACATACTTTACCACCAAGTGCTACGGTTACGTTGCGAAGTGCGCGGTCATTCATATCTAGAACGCGTGTCCAAGATAATTGACGTAAATCAATTTGTAACTCATTACCTTGATGGATGTGATTATCGATCATAGCGGACAACAAGTTATTGGCTGCTGTAATGGCATGCATATCCCCTGTAAAGTGAAGATTGATATCATCCATTGGTACTACTTGAGCATAACCGCCCCCTGCAGCACCACCTTTGATACCAAATACAGGGCCCAAGGATGGTTCACGCAAGGTAGCAATGGCATTTTTACCGATTTTTTGTAGGCCTTGTACGAGACCAATGCTCGTTGTAGACTTACCTTCCCCAGCTGGTGTCGGTGTAATAGCCGTAACAAGCACCAATTTACCATCTGGCTTAGCTTCTAAGCGACGAATGGCATCAAAAGAAATCTTCGCTTTATAATGACCATATTGTTCAATATCATCAGGTGTTAATCCGCATTTATCGGCAATAACCTGAATTTTTTCCATTTTATTCTGTTGGGCAATCTCAATATCGCTTAACATAAAGCCTCCTCGGCGCTATGGCCACATAAACCTATATAATAACTATTAGATAGACATATACGTTTTGCAAAATATGTCTACTGTGAATGTATATTTGTACACTTACATTACTCTATTATATGTGAAAGTTTCTCTAATGTCTAATACTTATGTCTAACAAATTTAGTAATCTATCTAATATATAGCAAAACAAACACTATATATACATAACCAAGAAAAGGCCCTGATGTAAATGTACATCAGGGCTTTCAATATATACCAAATACTTATCTTATTAGAATGGGAATAGGATTGGAAGTAAAATAAGTGCTACGATACTAAATACAACGATAAGTGGCAAACCAGCTTTCACATAATCCATGAAGCTATAGCCAGCTATATTGTATACCATAGTATTGGCAGGCATACCAATTGGTGTAGCATATGCCAAGGAGCCAAGAGTTATCATTACACTCGTATCCATATATACCTCCTAATACGTGTAATCTACCTAAAAAAGGGTACAAAAAAAGGAGGATTGTACAAAATCCGTATAATCCTCCTATTTAGTTACATGTCACAATGCAATTATTTAATGAAGCCTACATGTTTATAGATTTCTTCTAACACCTCTTCTTTTTTCGCATTGTATTCTACTTTTTTATTTTCAAAGTAGTTATTACCTTCTGCATCAATGGATACGATAAGTGGACCAAATTCTTTAACCTTAAAAGTCCACAAAGTCTCACACATACCTAATTCACGCCAATTAGCAGATTCTACTTTTTCGACTTCTGTAGCAGCAAGAACTGCATTGCCTGCAGGGAATACACAGTGTAGTGCGCCAAAGTCTTTACATGCACGGGCTGTTTCAGGACCCATGCCACCTTTACCTACAATGAGACGTACACCAGTCTTTTTAACAAAGTCATATTCGAATTTTTCCATTCGCATAGATGTAGTAGGACCTACAGATACTACTTCAAATTCATTATCGCTTATAGTTCGAATAATTGGACCTGCATGAAGTATAGCCCCATCTTTAACATCAACCGGTAAAGTTTTACCTTCTTCTACCACACGACGATGCCCCATATCACGACTAGTTGTAATATGCCCAGTCAAATAAATTACATCGCCTGGCTTAATGCCTTCTAAATCAGATTTTTGAATTGGTGTAGTTAATATTTTCTTAGCCATTATAATGTCACTCCTTTATGAGATTTAACTGTGCAATTACCATCCTTATCAAATACGAGATCGCCGCGACGATGATTCCAACAACCTACACTAACAGCACAAGAAATAACAGATGGATGACGTGTTCCATGTTCAATGTTAACACCTAATACAGTTTTATCCCCACCCATACCTTGAGGTCCAATACCAATCTTATTAATGCCATCTTCTAACAATTGTTCCATATAAGCCGCTTTTTCATTAGGTGCTTTTGAAGATACAGGGCGCATTAATGCCTTTTTAGATAATCCAGCAGCTGTATCAATAGTTGTAGCAATCCCTACACCTACCAATAGTGGAGGACATGCATTTAAGCCATAGCTTGTCATCAAATCAAGAACAAATTTAGCAACACCTTCATAACCTTCGCCTGGCATCAATGTTTTACCGGACCCTGGCAAGGAGCACCCGCCACCAGCCATGTAAGGGAAGATTTCTACATCATCGCGACCAGGAATGATATCCCAGTGAATATAAGGTGCAGTGAGGCCAATATTTTTACCAGTATTAAACTCATCAAAAGTTTCTACACAGTTCAATCGCAATGGAGCTTCTTGTGTAGCCTTATAGGTTGCTTCTCTTAGGATATCTTCTAATTCTCCTAGTAAGGGATAATTAGATCCAACCTTTACCCAGAATTGTAATACACCAGTATCTTGACAAGAAGGACGATTAAGCTGAGCTGCTAAATCCATATTATGTTGCATTGTCTCATAAATAGATTTGGCCATAGGATTTTTTTCATCTTGTGCCAATTCATGAATTTTTTCTTGTACATCATCAGGCAATACCTTTGCCATATAAGAAATGAAATTAGCTATCTTATTAGTCATTTCTTGTACTTGTTGTTCCTTCGTACTCATCGCAAACCTCCAAAAAGACTTCATTATTTAAGACGTGATTATTTATGTTTCGGAACCTTAGCTCCTTTCGATGATTTCATTGTACTCTTTTTACAGGATATAACTATCCAATTTATAAGTTGATTTTTGCTTGTGAAAGCACGCTAATTTCATACAAAATCACCTATATGATTATATTTTTACCTATGTAAAATATACAATTACACCTATTCAGAAATATCAAAAAGAGCACTACTTATCAAAAGGTAGTGCTCTTTCATCATTTATTTTTATATGCTTATCAAATATACAAAATCACCTATACCTAATGATTGTATATCCCCCTAATTTTAATTTTCAAAATCATAAAATTATAAGCAATTACAAGGAATTATAACAATGAAAATTATGATTGTAATTTTTTTACAACCATCTCAAGTTCTTCTCTAACATCCTGTAACTTTTGATTAGCCTCTTCCAATCTATCCTTATTGATAGAGGCATCTTGATATGGTAAATAGGTTTGCAATATATCTATAATATCCTTTTCCTGAGTAGAGATAATTTCCTTCCAATCATGTAGCTTTGTCTTACGCCCCATCTCTTTTGCTTGCTTTCTATATTCAGATGGTGTTGTATGGAAATGTTTCTTGAAAGCTACATTAAAGGCTTTAATATCTGCGAAACCACAGCTACTTGCAATATGAGCTACCCCATCCTCAGAGTTAGCTAAACGAACTGTAGCCTCTCGTAATCTCAACCGTAACAAATACTCTAAAAAGGAAACTCCTAATTGGCGTTTAAAGAACTGAGATGTATAGTTCACATTATAACCGCCTATTTTAGCAATATCTTCTAACTCGATCTTCTGCTTATAGTTTTCATCAATATAGGTAATCATTTTATCAAAGGTAGCTACAGTCATATCAGCAGGCTTTGTATGTACAGGGATAGTCTTAACCGCATCAATTTCACGATATATATCACTCGTCATAGCTAAAAAGTGACTCTCCAAGCATAATTGACGATCAGTACCTTCACCATTTACCATTAATAACATCATTTGTGCGGCACGATGACGTAAGGACGTAAAGAATTTATTATCCCGATTAGTTTTATCTGAACGCAATACAAATTGGTACATGCCGAAGTTAGGATCAAAATATTGGAAAAACTCCTTACTTACATGAATAACGAGAGCCGTTGTATCCTCCTCTAAGGCCAATGTAGCATGACCAACTTGAGGAGAAATAATAATCGTATCAAGAGGTTCCATTGTAAAAACCTCACTATTACAACTCATGTCGATTCTGCCCTTTAGTAAGATTAGGATTTCTACGCCACTGTGCCAGTTATAGTGATAGGTACTAACCTTATATATATCACTATTGAAATCTATATGATTGTGTTTGTATGTATAGTGAAAGTAATCCATAACAACGTAACACCCCTCATAAAATCAAACAAATACCTCTCAATTATTTACATAAAAAATGCACCTCTTATAAATCTAAGAGATGCATTCATTATGATATATATAATTAACAACGGTCAACAGTAATCTTATTTTACATGTCAATAAATTATAGTTTTATGTTTCTACTCTTTAAATTACATAACCGCTGTAATAGCTGCTGCCAAACCAAAGAAGATACCTGGTGCATTGGCTAATGCTACTGGAATATCTCTATGTTCTTTGAACAAACCATACGCTACCCATAATGTACAGTTGATCGCAGCTACAAGTGGTTGGATCCAATCGCCAGTACCTGGATGAGCTAGGTTATGCATGATTTGTGGGAAGTAAGATACATACATAGCTACAGCAGTAACAGTTGCAACTTTACCTACGTTTTCCATAAATTTAACTTGATTCATATATCCTCCAAAATTATAACTTACTAATTTTTTTACTCCTGATGAAGTATATTCTACTCAGTTTGGAGAATATAACTATCCAAATTAAAAGGTAATTTTTATAGTAAAATCAACAAAAAGATATAGATTTCTCTCGATTTACTATATTTTTAGAGTGTATTGATATATAAATTCACCCAGAAAACACATATAAAAAAGCACTACTTATCACCAGTAGTGCTTTATTTATAACTTTATAGGTTTTCATAATATAGAAAATTACCCAATTCTAATCTTTCTATATATGTCATAAATTCATCAAAAATAATTTGCCGCAAAACGGTTATCATGTGAATAGAGTTACTATAAGAATTAGCTATTATAAGAATTAGTTACTATAATAATCTAGTTACCATGAAGATATAACAAAATACCTTTATAAATCCTTTACTACATCGGCTAACTTTTCTTTCAAAGCTTCCAATTTTTGGCTCATAAATTCCAATTCGCTCTTAGCTCGTGAATCATCTTCATAGGACAAGAATGAATGCAACACATCAAGTACATCTTGGTTGTCTACAGAAATAATTTCTTTCCAATCTTGTAAGATAGTTTTACGGCCAATCCCTTTTACTTGTTTACGATATTCTGTAGGGGTCATATTAAAATGCTTTTTAAAAGCCACATTAAAAGCTTTCACATCGGCAAAGCCACAATCGCTTGCAATTCTTGCAACAGCCTCATCCGTACTAGCTAATCGCACAGTAGCATCACGGATTCTCAACCGCAATACATACTCAACAAATGAAATCCCCATTTGTCGTTTAAAAAACTGTGATGTATAGGCAACATTATAGCCACCAATTTTTGCAATATCTTCTAACTCTATTTTCTGCTCATAATGCTCATCAATATAGGCAATCATATTATCAAAAGATGCCGGTTTTATATCGCCAGGTCTAGCATTTTCGTGAACCCTTTTTATAGGATCAAACTCTCTAAATACATCACCGGCCAAAGCTAAGTAATGATGTTCTATCCACATTCGATGTACTGGGCTTTCACCCTTAATTATCAATAACATTGTCATAGCAGCATGGTGGCGTAAGGTTGTAAAGAATTCATTATGACGCGTACTATCATCTGACCGCAAAACAAATTGGTATGTCCCAAAATCCGGATCATACTGTTGGTAAAATTCGTTACCTACATGAATAACAAAGGCTATAGCATCCTCTTCAAGGGCTAATGTTGCATGCCCTACTTGAGGAGAGATAATCACAACATCAAGAGGTTTCAACGTAAAAATCTCACCATTGCAACTCATCTCAACACTACCTTTTAACAAGATAAAAATCTCTGTTTCTGCATGCCAGTTGTAATGATATGTACTAACCCTATATATGTTACTGCTAAACTCTATGTAGTTATGTTTATATGAATAGTCAAAATAGTCCATTATGCCCTATTGCTCCACATACAAAAAGCATCCCTTAATACTCCAAGGGATGCTTTTATTATCATATATTTATTTAACTACGGTCAACAGAATTTTAGATGACATAAATACATATTATATAAAGACCTATACAGCAGGTAGCAGTCCTAGCAGATATACATTAAAGGTATCACCAGGGCGCACCTCATGTATACCACGCGGAATACACGCTAATGCGTTAACAGTATAGAGTCCTAACATACTGCTACTATTAAAATGGCGGTTAGCCACAAAGCGTGGAACACCTCCACCGAAGATGACTTTACCTTGTACATACCGATCAAAAGCATTACGTTTAAAGATTTCTGAATCCATTACGCAGGCTACTACTGGTGTGGTCCAGTTTACCAAGCCTTTATATCGTTTCAATGTTGGCGCTACGATTAGATGCCATCCATTAAAAGCTGCCCCTGGATTACCAGATAGGCCAAAGATGATTTGACCTTTCGGCGTCACTGCACCATAGGATGCAGCACCTGGACGCATTTGAATGCGCTCATAAATGGATTTAGCTCCTAGTTTTTCATAAATAAGAGGCATTGTATCAAACAGCCCTACTGATACACCGCCAGAGCTAATGATAATATCGGCATCTTCACTGAGCTGTAACACATGATTAATTTCAGACTCTAATTCCTCTGGAGCATCACTGACATGATAGTGCGTAATCTTATGAAAGCCTAAATCCTCCAAGAGTCCACAAATCATAGCTCTATTAGAGTTATAAATTTTACCAGCTGTTAAGCTTTCACCAGGTTCAATCACCTCATGGCCAGAGGTAAGGACTAACACGCGAGGCATTGCATTGACAGCAATCTCAGTCAACCCCAGACCAGTCAAAACAGTTTGTACCGTAGAGGTTACCTCTGTTCCACGAGGAATCACAATAGTGCCAGCACTACATTCCTCACCTTGAGGGATGATATGATCGCCACATTTGTATTTACCTTGAATTGTGATTGTTGTACCCGGTTCTCCGGAGCCAACTACCTGTTCTTGCATGATAACAGTATCACATGTATCCGGTATAGGTGCGCCCGTCATAATACGTACTGCATGACCTAGTGCAACAGGTTGTTCCCATACAACGCCGGCGCCTATAACACCGTCAACAATATACTCATTACAATCCGCGGAAAAGGCAATGGTATACCCATCCATCGCTGATTTTGAAAAGGCCGGTACATCTGTGGGCGCAACGATATCCTCTGCCAACACGTATCCCTTAGCAGTCTTAACATCAATGGTTTCTACTTTATGAATTTTCGTTTGTAAGGCCTCATCCCATAATCGAAGGGCCTCCTCAACAGTAACGACGGCCATGTAAACTCCTCATCATTTCCTGTATATGACGTACCAATTGAGGTATGTCTTGGTCTAACTTGCTAATTTCAATTGTAGCTACTCGGTCCGTTGCATCCGAGATCAGCTCTTCCGTATGTCCCTCTTGGGTAACCTCTATAATAGGGGCAATACCTTGGGACCTTGTTTCTAGTATAACTATATCGACAGGCATAAACTGTGATATTTCATACAGATTTGATTGTTCTTTAGTGCGTATACGAATCGCTGTTTCATTAGGGCCTGCAATAGCCACCGCATCAGCACCAGCTTTATAAGAAAGGTCTGTATCAGTTCCTTCATGATCCATTTGAAAGCCGTGTTTATCACTCTTTACAACACCTATAGAAAACCCAGCTCGTTGTAACTCAGATACAAGGCGGGTTACTACCGTAGTCTTACCAGTTTTACGTTTTGATGCTACTACACTTATAACTGGAACTCGACGAAACTCATTTTCTGCTAATGCACGAGCCCATTGATAATCATCATAATGATTTACATTACTTAGCTCCCAATCATAATCACTGGCATCAATAGATTCAACATGACCAATCGTATCAAGGGCATGCTGCAACGATACGTCTTTACCGGCTAGAATAGATGGAAGTAATGATACAATATGAGGTCTATAAATTCCTGCCATAGGTTCTGGCTTACCTCTAGAACCAGTAGGAACTATGGCATTCCAATTGTTATGATTCACTTGATATAACCAATCATAATATAAATCCATAGGCATAAATGGCATATCTACAGCCATCACCGCATAGGCAGGACTCATTCCAACAGCTAGAGCACTATAAAGTCCCCCTAGAGGACCACATCGCTCAATAGAATCCCGAACAATAGAAACTTTATTCTTCTCATCGTTCGATAACGTATCAATAATATGAGTCTGAATGGCATGTCCTAACTGATCATCATCACCAATGGAAATGATAATATCATCCACATCCGCTTCTAATCCCTTACGAAGTGCATGAGATATGAGGCTTTCACCATTAACCCAAGGCAATAATGCCTTAGGTTGCCCCATGCGAGAACTCAAACCACCAGCCAAAATAATTAAACCTAATTTATCCACGACGTCCTAAACCTCGTTTAACACCTTGGTAGATGAATAGTAAAACAACAATATTTAAAATCCCATCTGGCACCATATAAGAGGCATTATAAATCATGGAGTAAATCCATGGATTTTGACCTTGAGGTGCATAGCTAGCGAACACAACGGCACCGCTCACAACAGTGGCGATCCAGCGCAATGCAATACCAACAATAGAACCAGTAATGAGTCCAGAAATAGAATCTTTGAAGTAACCACATACACCTATAGCACCATAAGCAACTAGATAATCCAATATAATACTTAAATAGTGTACAGATGATTTAAAGCCTAAAATAAAATGTAAGATACCATATACGACGCCAGCAAAAATTCCTCGTGCACCACCCCAACGATAGGCATAAATCATGAGCGGCACTAAAGCTGCAGCCTTAATAGAGCCTCCTTGAGGCATATGAAAAATCGTAATAAACGATAACACTTGAGCAATTGCAATCGCCACACCTGCTTCTGCAAGCATGCGAGTTTTGGACTGATCCATGTCAATCAACCTCCCTTTACCATATATATTAATGTATATAACTTGCATAATCTACTTGTATTGTACTACAGTTCGTTTCTGAGTCCAAACAAAATATTCGGAACGTATTGAAAATTTTACGCGTCTCTTGTATAATGGTACAGGTTCAATTTGTAATACTCGAAGGAGATATAGAAAATATGATTAATACAACGAACATCTTTGATTATGAAGACGTGCAATTAATTCCTAATAAATGTATCGTAACTAGCCGTAGCGAATGTGATACACATGTTAAATTAGGTAATCGCACATTCCGCTTGCCAGTAGTTCCTGCAAATATGCAAACCATTATCGACGAAGAATTGGCAGAAAAATTAGCTCGTGAAGGTTATTTCTATATCATGCATCGTTTTCAACCAGAACGTCGTATGGATTTTGTTAAACGCATGCACGACCTTAATTTATATTCTTCTATTTCCATTGGTGTAAAACCAGAGGAATTTGCTTTAGTTGATGAATTCAAAAAAGCAAACTTAACACCTGAATACATTACAATCGATATTGCACATGGTCACTCCAACGCAGTAATCGATATGATTCAATACATCAAAAAGAACTTGCCTGGAACTTTCGTTATCGCTGGTAACGTAGGTACACCAGAAGCAGTTCGTGAACTTGAAAATGCTGGTGCAGATGCAACTAAAGTTGGTATCGGTCCTGGTAAAGTTTGTATCACTAAATTAAAAACTGGCTTCGGTACAGGTGGTTGGCAATTGGCTGCCGTTCGCTGGTGCGCAAAAGCAGCTACTAAACCTATCATTGCTGACGGTGGTATCCGCGATCATGGCGACATCGCTAAATCCATTCGCTTTGGTGCTACTATGGTTATGATTGGTTCCCTATTCGCTGGTCATGAAGAATCTCCAGGGGAAGAAAAAATCGTTGACGGCAAAGCAGTAAAAGAATACTTTGGTTCTGCTTCTGAATTCCAAAAAGGTGAACGCAAAAACGTAGAAGGCAAAAAAATCTTCATCGACTCCAAAGGTTCTATCTTTGATACATTAGTTGAAATGGAACAAGATTTGCAATCTGCTATTTCTTACGCTGGTGGTACTACTCTACAAGCAATTCGCAAAGTAGACTATGTACTTGTTAAAAACTCCATCTTCAACGGTGACCGTTAATACAATATTACATGTAAAAGCCACAGGTCCTATCCTGTGGCTTTTTTGTATGTAATCAATGTGATTTACAACATATTCGTAATAATATTGTCATATTTCATAAAATTAGCCCCAAAGACATACCGTCTTTGGGGCTATTATTTAAGCTTCAGCTTCTTTTGATTTGTCCATTAACATATAAGCGTATTTACCAGTACCTGCACTTACTACAAGTAATATAGTCAATACGATAAATGCTACTGTAAGACTTGTGCCATGAGCAATGAAACCAATCAATGCTGGTCCCATTAAAATCCCCATATAGCCAAGCATGGTAGATGTTGCCACAGCTTGTGTCATAGGAATTACATTTTGTTCCCCCATGGCAGAGAACAAGTTTGGTACTACCATAGCTAAGGAAATACCAAGTAATAAGTATGTATACATGGAGCCATAACCTGGTAGGAATACAATAAGGCCCATTGCAATAGCGCCTAACAAATAACCACCAATTACAACTTGTTTAGAGGTTAAATGTTTACCAATTGTATTCCCTAGCAAACGGCCGATACACATAGTACCATTAAAGAGCATAACACCCATAACGGCCTCTTCAATAACGATACCTTTATCTTCGAACAGGTATAATGCACTCCAGTCCCCTACGGCACCTTCAACTAAGTAGGATACAAAGGACAAGAGACCAAAGATAATAGCAATGGGATGGAAAGATAATGGGCTTTTGGATTTTTTAACAACCTTTGCATTTGGATCACTACCAAAGGTCAACATAAATTGGCTAATCACAACCATGGCAACAAATAATACGATGAGAAGTCCCCAAATACTTTCATTAACAGGTAAGGATAATATTTTCAAAAGCACCAATAAAACACCAGCACCGGCAAAACCACCTAAGCTCCACCCACCATGATAGGCACCCATTAAGTGTTTCTTACTCACCTTTTCTGTCAAGATAGCTTGTAAATTGGCAGACGCACCACTTAAGCCGACGCCAATACCAAAGAAGAATAAAGCAGCTGTGGTCGTAGCAATTGTAGAACACATGGTAACAACCGCAAGAGATAACATGCCAATAAAGCTAGCTAGTAAAACGACTTTCTTGCATCCAAAGGTCTCTACTAGCTTACCAGCTATGGCCATGGACAAACAAGAGCCTACACCGAGCACTAAAATCATAGAGCCCAATACATCTTCACCGATACTAAGCTTTGCTTTTAAATATGGCACAAAGCCAGCCCATAAAGCTGTATACATACCTGGGATAAAGAATCCCCCAAAGGCACCACGAATATTTGCTGTTGAAATAGAAACTTGATTGCTCATTACATCCTTTCTGGCTTCTAGAACCGTCCGGCGAAGAAAGGCCCTTTTTATCCGCAAAGCGCTAAAACTTGCATCATTGCAGGAAACCATTTTAATTACATATGATTTAATCTTGGAATATAATAACTCTCTTTATGATACATGTAAAGAGGGTTTTCTAATTTTAAACTAAACTTAAAAAGCGATATATAGTATATCTGGTTAAATATAACTAATTAGTCTTTTAGATGACAGTTAGTAAAGGAGACATATCCCCACACAACTTGTAAGTAATGCCACAAGAACAGGTACAGAAGTTCGTTTAAGTAAGTCTACTGATTTAATATGGGCCACGCCTGCTACACCGACCATTACAGGGCTGATTGGGCTAAGGAATAAGCCTAGGCTTGCACCGTTTTGCATACCAAGCATAGTAGTAATCGGATCAAGGCCTAGATGAGCTACGATATTAGGTACTAGTGGAACCAAAGTAAATAATGGCGCTACATTGCTACCTGTTACCATGCTAAGGCCTAACATACCGCCCCCTAGCACAGAGGTAAGTCCTATGGAGTTAAGAGATAATGTTTGAAGTGCCCCAAGCAAGGATTCAATAAGACCTAAACTCACTAGTCCTTGTGCAAAGATTTGTCCCCCTATAATAAGTGTCACTGCATAAGAGAACTGGTTCCCCATACCTTCAAAGAAAATAGTTGTACTCTTAAGTACTGTCCTCAGATTTCGATGACGAATTAATTCAGCTAATAAAGCTATACCAAAGGCAAGCATCATAGCAAGGGTAACATTCATCTTCACCCCAGGAAAGCCATATTGACTAAAGCCTAAAATAAAACACAATGGCAATAATGGGAATATCATATACGGCTTAGGACCTATTGGCGCCTCTGGAATACTTTCACAAGCATCTATAGCCTTAGGTTCCTCCACCCGGTCACGATATTTCTGCCAGAAAAAGTGTGCTATAGCAGTCATAATGGCGACTAAGAAATAAAGACGCAACTGGTAGCCTACAAAATAGTTTGGCACGGGCATATTCAAGGTCTTTGCAATAAGTAAGGTAGATACTGCACCTGGCCCCACATCCATGAGATGTCCCGTAGCAATAACCGCTGCCGCCCCTACAGGGCTTACACCTAATCGAAGTAACACAGGATACATAGTGACCATCATAAGGAGTGCAAGGCTCAATGGATTAGGTACACAAATGGATAATCCCATATTGAGTAGAAACATAAGGGCCAGTACAATATATGGGCGATTTAAACGATATAAAGGACGTATAAATGTATGTGCCAATCTCGTCCCTGCCCCAATATGCTCCATATATTTTGCATAACCTGCACAGGTCATAATCATGAGGCCCAGATTGACTATGTTATTTGATGTAGTTATTCTTACGATATCCATTGCATCAAATATGAGAACTCCTGTGGATTGGTCACCAACTAATATGGCATCAATCCAGCTCGCCTCATAAGCGATGAACATCATAAGAATTCCTAAGCCAATCAAAATAGGTTGTGGCTGGTAGCGCTTCATCAATAAAAAGCCTGTAATAGCAATTATGATGAGACATATAACTATATTCATAAGTACCTCTCATAGAGAATGTATTAGACTTACAGAGGATTATATCACAAGCACTACACTTGAATTATACTTATATAATACTTGTATCATACTTGCATCACATCCAACTTATACCTATATTATACCTATATCATGCATAAAAGATAAATAAAGATACAATGAAAAAGCACTATTATCCTTAAGATAACAGTGCTTTTAAGATAGAAATATCTAATTGATTTTATCATTAAACATACAAATATCTAATCTATTAGACGGATTAGTACATAGATTATTACTTATATAATTAAATAGTTTTTATTTATGTTCTTTCAACCATGCAATAGCATATTCAGCATATACCGCTGATGCAGCAGATAGTACGGTATCATCCATATTAAATCTATTATTATGATGATCGTAGGCAGCCTCGATTTCAGGATTTTGAATCCCAATAAAAGCAAAGCATCCTGGTTTATCTTGTAAATACCATGCAAAATCTTCCCCTGGCATTACTTTACGCATTTTAGAAAGCTTGTCTTTACCTAATGTATCAATAACGACACGTTCCGCCAATTCGCTAGATGCAGGATCATTAATAGTAGGCGGTACTTTTTTTACATATTCTAATGTAGCAGTTGCTCCATAGGCTTCAGCAGTATGTTCTACTACGCGTCGTATAGATTCAACATAGTACTCTTCTTGGTCTGGGTCAAAGAATCGAATAGTGCCCCCCATTTTAGCTTCACCAGGGATAACATTCCATTCAGATCCAGAGTGAATGTTACCAATAGTGAGTACAAGAGAATCTAAGGCACTAATATTACGAGACACTACGGTTTGCAAGTTCATGACGATAGCACTAGCTACTACAATGGCATCAATCGCTTGATGTGGCTGTGCACCATGGCCTTGTTTGCCTTTTACATTAATAGTGATCTGACTACTTGCAGCCATACGAGGACCTTCTTCTACAGATATGAGTCCTGCTGGTAAGTCGATCCATACATGGCCACCAAAAATGGCATCTATCTTATCATACCAATCACCAAATTTGATGAAATCTGGCGCCCCTGCCCCAGTCTCTTCAGCAGGTTGAAAGGCTAAATATATATCGCCTTCAATGCGATCTTTCATAGACATTAACATCTTGGCAGCGCCTAACAAAATAGCCATATGACCATCGTGACCACAGGCGTGCATTTTGCCTTCAGTTTCTGATTTATAGTCCACTGTATTATGTTCGTGAACAGGCAATGCATCAATATCAGCGCGCAAAGCAATGGCTTTACCAGGTTTATCACCGTGGATGATACCAACTAAGCCGATGCCACGCTCTGTATCTACATGAACCTCTACGCCCATAGATTCTAATTCTTTAGCCAGTGTCTTAGTTGTTTCAAACTCTTCATTACTGAGCTCTGGATGTTTATGAAAATATCTACGCCAATCTTGAACGTAGCCTTTATATTGTTCAATTAAATCGCGACTATGCATGGTATCGCCTCCTTATAAAATCCCTTAATCAAGGGGAATAACAGGGTAAAAGTAAAAGAAAACGACAGGCCACGCCATGTCGTTTTCTTTATGTCTTATCGGTTGCGCAATACTGCTTGTACCGCTAAGGATACAACAGCTGTTGCAACTGCCACAGCAGCCGTAATTTTTGCTGTTGTGAAAAGTTCTTCTTTTGTAGGTTTTGCTTTTGTAGCAATATCTAATGTTTTTGCTACAGCAGGAACCAATACTTCGTTACGTAAGGATTCTGTATTCATATTTACTCCTCCAATATAGACTGTTTCTTCTAGGGTAACACGAATGAGAACTAAAGTCTATATATTCATCGATTTATTTCAATAATTACACGGTTACGCAACTATTTTAAATGATATTTATAAAAGTTATCCTTAAAATTATTTTGCCGCTAACTCTTCAATAGCTTCAGCTACAATAGCAATCGCTTTTTCCAATTGGTCTTGAGGAATATTAAGAGCTGGTAAAAGACGTACTTTATTTTTCGCAGACAAGCATACAACGCCCTTTTCAAGACATTTAGCAATGACTGCTTTAGCATCAACTGTGGTCTCAATGCCGAGCATAAGCCCCATACCACTAACACCAATAACACCAGGCTTACCAGCTAATGTAGATTTTACGTATTCCCCTTTTGCTTTTACAGAATCAAGGAATTCAGGAGTTAACCGGCTAATGATAGTATTGCCTGCTGCCGCACAGATTGGATTGCCACCAAAGGTTGTTGCATGAGCACCTGCATTTAACACATATTGCATCTTTTCATTGAATAATGTAGCCCCCATCGGAAGGCCACCTGCTAAACCTTTTGCAGTAGATACTACATCTGGCTCAATGCCAAATTGTTGGTATGCGTATAGACTACCAGTACGGCCATTACCAGTTTGTACTTCATCGATTAACACGAGTTGATCGTGTTCATGAGCATATTTTGTTACTACTTGTACGAACTCTTTATCTAGTGGCATAACGCCACCTTCACCTTGAATAGGTTCCATCATGATGGCACAAACTGCTGGATTATCAAGTGCTTTTAAGGCCGCATCAATATCATTAGCAGGTGTATAAATAAAACCTTCTGTAAATGGGAAGAAATGTTGATGGAATACATCTTGGCCAGTGGCAGACAAGGTAGTAATAGTACGACCATGGAAGCTATTAACCAAGGTGACGATGACATGACGACCTTCACCGTATTTATCATGGCTATATTTACGAGCTGCTTTGATGGCACATTCATTAGACTCTGCACCAGAGTTAGAGAAGAATACCTTCTTCATACCTGTTTTAGCGCACAGTTGTTTTGCCAATTCAATTTGTGGCAAAGAATAGTATAAATTTGAAATATGGTTCAACGCATGAGATTGTTTTGTCACGGCCTCTGTCCATTCATCGTCATCGACACCAAAAGCCGTTACACCGATGCCAGATCCCAGATCGATGTATTCTTTACCAGTTACATCCCATAAGAGGGAACCTTTACCTTTTTCAAAACATACGTTAAACCGGCCATACGTATTGGCTATATATTCTTTATCTTGCTGTTCAAAATCCATTGTATTATTCATAATATCCTCCACACATACGGCCTTGCCGCCGTCTATCTATATGAAAGGTAATCAGATGATTACCAACATTACATCTACTGTTTTAAGCTACAAACATAGTACCAAGACCTTCATCGGTCAATAATTCGATAAGAATGGCATGTGGAATTTCACCGTTGATGATGAATACCTTCTGTGCCCCTGCTTCGATGGCCTCTAAACAGCAATCTACTTTAGGAATCATGCCTCCTGCAATAATTCCATCCACTTTTAATTGCTCTGCCTCTGCCATTGTAATTTTTGAGATTAGAGACTCTGGATCATGCACATCTTTGAGTACACCATCAATGTTAGTCATGGCCACCATAGTTTCTGCCTTGAGGGCACCAGCAATTTTTGCGGCTACCGTATCAGCATTAATATTATATGTCTTGCCATCAGCCCCCATACCAATGGAAGAAATGACAGGAATATAACCTCTACTGATAACATCATCGATAATACTTGTATCAATCGTATCGATAGAACCTACATAACCAAGCTCATCATTTTGTTTATGAACTTGAATCATATTACCATCCACACCACAGAGACCAACAGCCTTACCACCAAGGTCTGTTAAATCTGCTACAAGGCCTTTATTAACCTTGCCGGCTAATACCATTTGTACTACATCCATTGTCGCTTCATCAGTGACACGCAAGCCATTTGCAAAATGCGATTCAATTTTCATGGCATCTAGTGTGCTATTAATAGCTGGTCCACCGCCATGAACGAGAACAACCTTTACGCCTACTAATTGGAGTAATAACAAATCCTTCATAACAGATTTTTTTAATTCTTCATCAATCATGGCATTGCCGCCGTATTTAACGACTACGTACTGATCTGTATATTGTTTTATATATGGAACGGCCGCCGTTAGTATCTGCGCCCGCATTGCATTTGATACATCCTTCATAGTATTACCTCTACCCCAATGCTAATCCAGTCTCTTCTGGCAAGCCTAACGCAATATTCATGCATTGAACGGCTGCACCAGATGCACCTTTACCTAAATTATCAAAAATAGCATGAACCATGATGCGTTCATCATTACCTGTCACATAAATTTTCATTCTATCCGTATTGCTTAACTGATTGGCATGTAACATACCCGTATTACTAGTGTCAGTAAACGGTACCACTGTAATGATAGTACTATCTTTATAAAAGTCTTCTAATACCTGTTGCACTTTATCAATACTGATTGGTTTTCTACACAAGCGACTATGAATACCAACCGTCACCTCCATGCCAGAATAGTAGTCATCAACGATAGGCATAAAAATAGGTGCTTCACTAAGACCACATACATGTTGAACTTCTGGCAAATGCTTATGTTGTTGACTTAGACCATATTGGCGCGGTGCATAGAGGAAATAATCCTTTGGATTACTTTCATATTGGCCAATCATTTTTTTACCACCACCGCTATAGCCGGTTAAGGATGTAATGGTGAAAGGATAATCTGTTGGCACAAGATTTGCTTTTATAAGGGGCGCAATGCAAGCAATCATGCCACTCGCGTGACAACCGGGATTTGCAATGTGTTTTTCTGTGGCAATAGCCTTTTTATAATCAGTACCGAGTTCTGGGAAACCATAGGCCCATTCATCAGCAGTTCTAAACGCAGTAGATGTATCAATTACCTTACAAGGTAGCTCACCGATAGCAGCCATAATCTCTTTAGATGCCGCATCAGGCAAGCAGAGAAATACAATATCTGCCCCTTTAGCTACCTCTTTAATAGCCTCCACATTTTTACGATCCTCATCAGCTGTAGCTAATAGCTCTATATCTTTTCTATCGGATAACCGTTCATGAATTCTTAAACCTGTTGTGCCTTCATGACCGACAATAAATACTTTATAGGGTGTCATAGTAAACCTCAATTCTCACCTATTGGTGACTCACACCTATTTATTCAATTCTCAGTTATTACTTTCAGCGATTATAAATAGGAAACAAACTATACGATTCATCACCTTCTAGGGAGATGAAATTATTTCATTGGATAGTCACTAAAGGTAGCAACCATAACGGCCTTAATCGTATGGAGACGATTTTCTGCTTCTTGGAATGCTAAGGAATTTGGACTTTCAAATACCTCTTCCGTTACCTCAATACCATTCATGCCAAACCGTTCAAAGATATCTTTACCTACTTGTGTTTCTGTATTGTGGAATGCTGGCAAGCAGTGACAGAATTTGGTATTTGGATTACCTGTTAATGCCATCATTTCAGCGTTAACTTGGAATGGTTTAAACGTATTGATACGTTCTTCCCACATATCGTATGTATCACCCATAGTTACCCATACACCTGTATAAATTACATCTAAGCCTTTAACCCCTTCAGCTACGTTATCTGTACATGTGATGGTAGCACCTGTTTCTTTTGCAACCTTCAAACATTCTTCATAGAATGGACCGGCTGGCCAGTATTGTTTAGGTCCGATAAGTCTAAAGTCCATACCCATTTTAGCGGCGCCACTCATTAAGGCATTACACATATTAGATTGACCATGACCCACATAAGCATAGGAGATTTCATTCAATGGTTTATCAATATTTTCTTGAAGCGTCAAAAAATTCGCTAGTGTTTGTGTAGGATGATCCATATCGGTAAGACCGTTCCAAATAGGAACCCCAGAATATTCTGCCAAGGTATCTACATCCTCTTGAGCAAAGCCTCTGAACTCGATAGCATCATACATAGATCCTAGAACACGAGCTGTATCTTTTAAGGATTCCTTTTTATTCATTTGGGAACCTGTAGGGCCAAGATATGTTGTCTGAGCCCCTTGATCCGCAGCACCTACTTCAAAGGCACAACGAGTCCGGGTAGAATCTTTTTCAAAAATTAATGCAAAGTTTTTACCTACTAATGTTTTGATTTCTTTGCCAGCTTTTTTATCGGCTTTTAACTTTGCAGCCAAGTCCAAGAAGTATTTAATTTCTTCTGGTGTGTATTGAAGCATTGTTTTTAATGATGTATGTTGTAAACTCTTCATAATAACCTCTTATTTCAAACTACTTATTTAACTACTTTTCTTGTAAAAATTCGGCGGCAATAGCAGCCATCATTGTTATACCAGTTTCCAGGATGCTTTCATCAATGGTGAAAGCCTCATTATGCAAGGCCGGATTACCCTCAAATCCAGTACCTAACCAAAGGAAAGCACCTTTTATTTTATGAAGATACGCGGAGAAGTCCTCTGCAGCCATAGACGGGAATTCAGGATGTACCACAGCTTCTTTACCAAGATATTTCTCTACAATAGATGTAGCATAATCAATGGCGTCTGGATTGTTGATAGTAGCACCATGACCACGTTTATAATCTAAGGTACTCTCTGTTTTTAATAACATATCGAGAGCTTGTAAACTTTCACCAAGACGTCGTTCTATATAATCCCGTTTTGCTGGTTCATAGGTACGGCATGTTCCTTCAAGGTATACATCGCCACAGCCTATATTGTATCTGTCGCCACCCTTGATAACACCGATGGTACACACGAGATTTTCCATTGGATTCGTTTCACGAGCCACAATAGATTCTACGTTTACAATCCAGTTTGCGGCTGCTACGATGGCATCTACCCCATTATGAGGCTCCGCTCCATGAGTTGATTTACCTTTAATATGGACGAGGAAGTGATCCGATGCAGCCATCAAATTACCTTTTTTTAGACCTACCGTACCAACCGGTAATTGTGGCCATACATGAAGTCCATATATTTCATATACATCATCAAGAATGCCGCTATCTACAATACCTTGTGCACCTGGGAGTAATGCTTCCTCTTCGGAAGGCTGGAATACGAGCTTTACGGTACCATGCAATTGGTCTTTAATAGACTGTAAAATAGCTGCAGCACCAAGCAAAATCGCAATGTGGCTATCATGACCACAAGCATGCATAACGCCGTCATTTTCTGATGCAAATGGCAATCCAGTAGTTTCATGTATGGGTAAGGCATCTATATCAGCACGCAATGCAATGACTGGTCCAGGTTGAGTCCCTTCGATTTTACCGATAACGGCATAATCAGAAACATCATTTACAAAGGGAATGCCTAATTCACCAAGAACCTTTTGAATAAATAAGGATGTATTTTTTTCTTCACCAGATAATTCTGGATGACTATGAATATGTCTACGCCATGCTACAACTTGTTCTTTATATTGTGCGGCATATTTCTTGATCAAATCTTGTAATGTATTCATTACTCTATCTCCTTTATACACCATGTGTATATTTTATACATTATTAGCGTATTTTTATAACCTATGTACGTATTATAATACTATCAGTCGTTTTATTCAAGTTTTATACAAATTTTCTGTATTTTTATTTGTTATACTATGAATTAATTTTTATCATAGTCCTTAGAACTGTAATTTACATGAACTTAATTTAGCATATAAAATATATAATAAATATATAATTATCATTTATATGTTTACCTATTTAAACTATAAATCAGAGAAAACTATTTGTATAAACACACAAAAAGACACCTTCCAAGGAAGGTGTCTTTTGCTTATATATTCTTATATTCTTATATTCTTGTGCTTCTATTTCTCTATAACCGACTCATCTAGCTGTGTACCGTCTGGTAAGAAAGCTTTTACTATTAATTTATTCGGTGTAACAGTCATCGTCATATAGTTATTCTTATCTCGATCTGGTGCCACATATACATCTAAAGGATGTTCTTTCCACTTAGGGCGACGAGCATCTCCGGCAATACCAGTCAGAATATATAATGGTCCCGAAGCATCTCGATCAAAGTTACGTACATGCCCTCTATTACGATAAGAATGTAAATGAGCTGACAATACTAAATCTACATTAAACTCATCAAAGATAGGCATAAACAATACGCCCTCTTCGTCGAATCCTACATCACGACTTGCGCCAGGGCGGTCAAAGGCATATTGGAATGGATCCCGATGCATGAGAACTACGGTCCACTTTTTAGTATTAGCTGCTAAATCTTGGCGTAACCACTGAACCTGTACATCGTATAAATCAGGATGATGTGTATCATGATTATCTTCATGATTGCTTTCATATAACATTGTATCTAATACAACGTAATGAACATCACCGAAGTCATAGGAATAATAACGACGATTAAAAATTTCATTTCCATTAGGCGGTACTGCGAAGTAATTCAAATACGCATAAGGCTCGCGCATTTTCCAATCTAATGTATACATCTCATGATTGCCTAATGTCGTTGCTAACGGCACATTAGCACTCAACGGTCTAATGGAATTTAACCAAGTGCGCCATTGATAGTCTTGTTCCCCATTATCTACAAGGTCCCCCATACTAATATACAGGGCTGTCCTTGGATTGCGATGTGCTGAGTCCTTTACAATCTCTTCCCATTGAGAATAATCCCCCGACTGAGAGTCTGGATATATGAGCACATCATAGACACTAGCACCAGCCGTTTCCAGGGAGTACCAATCACTACGGCGATCACTGCCATAACCAACGCGATATTCATATTTAGTATTAGGTGTTAACCCTGTCAATGTAGCCTCATGAATATAGGTAGTACTGCCGTCATCAGTAAAAACTTTATCCGTTGCCCCTATCGTTTGAGTATTTTCAGAACCTGCTAGACGATACTCTATTACCGCATCAGCTTCGCTGCTATCTGATTGCCACATAATAGTACGACTTGTGCTGTTATCTTGAGCTACAATTTGTCGAATGTAACGGCTTTCCGAATCAAGGAGGGGTTTTATCTCTTGGCCACTAACCACAGCTGCAGTCCGTGCAATTCGACTGTATATAGTATCCCTATATACATAGCTACCTACAATAGCACCAAACACGGTAATAATAGCTAGTAAGGATATAATTAATCTTTTTTTGTTCATATAATTCCTTTATTAACTAAACTGTTTGACTAATATTTAATATGAACACATTATAAAACTTAAACTTAACTTTAAGTCAAACAAGATTTACCTACTATTTTTCGTAATATTGCTTCATTTGTGTATAGCCATTAACGATGACTTCAATTTCACCTGTTCTAGGATGGAAGATAAGACCGTGAATAGGTACGTCTTTCGGAATCAAAGGATTCATACGCAATTCGTCTACAGTGTCTTCTACATTTTCAGCAGGGTGTGTAAATCCATCTGCCCAGCGTTCCATTTCTTTACGGACCATATGAATCGCTTCTGGTGCAATACCACGAGCCAACATTTTTTCTGTTAGATCTTTTGCCGTAGTTTTTGCCATACCACATTCGTGATGACCAATGATAAAGATTTCGTTGACGCCTAGCTCATAAATACATACAAGTAAACTACGTACAACGCCATCAAAGGGACCTGTAATACAGTTCCCTGCAGTCTTTACAATTTTCGCTTCACCGCGGCCAATATCCATGGAATCTTCTAAGAAGTTAACAAGACGTGTATCCATGCATGTAACGATTGCCATTTCACGACTAGGCATCTTACTGCATTTTGTATCTGTTTCTACGTAACCTGTATTTTGATCTTCTACATATTCTCTATTATGGGCTAAAATATCATTTAATAAACTCATAGTACCTCCTATATAAAAAGACCTTGGCATACAACCAAGGTCTCTATATCAATAATGGTCGATATAAATATTATATCATATTCAGTTGTATCCATTCTAAATCACTACTAGTCTTAGATCATTATTCTCCAAAAATAGATTTAGAATAATTAGAGTTAAAACTTATCTATCAGGTGTAGATAGTGCTTCGATAGCTACGCTACCACCGCGTACAACTTCAATGCGATTAACAAACATATCTTTAAATAGAGCAATCATGTCGTTATTTTTGGATACTGTTTTTACACATTGTACGAGAACAGATTTGCGGTTATAATCGACTACCAACAAGTCAAAGGTTTGAGCAATACGGAAGATTTCTTGTTTATCTGCTTCTTTGCAACTGTTCACCTTAATAAACAATAGTTCTTTCTTTGTAATCGGCATATCCGTAAAGTCGATAACCTTAATTACCTCTACACTGCGATTAAGCTGTTTAATGATTTGTTCGTATGTCAAATCGTCACATGTAAGCTCAATGGTCATACGGGACATGGTATGATCTTCTGTCTCCCCTACAGTCAATGTATCAAGATTATAATTTTTACCTGCGAAGAGGCCTGAAATTTTAGCCAATACGCCGATTTGGTTCTCTACATACGCTGAAATACAGCGTTTTTCCATATGTAATTCCATAGCCCCTCCTATTTTTTATCCTTTAATAACATATCGCTTAAAGATTTGCCGGCTGGTACCATTGGCAATACATTGAGCTCCGTTGGAATGATGAACTCAAGTAATGTAGGACCATCTTTGAAAGTATCTGCCAATTGGAACCCTTTTTCGATATCCTCTACCTTAGTAATGCGCATTGCCTTTGCACCATAAGCTTCTGCCAATTGTACAAAGTTTGGAACATATTCAAACTCATCATTATCGATCATATCACGCGTCACAATGGAGCTTTCATCCATCAATAAATTTGTACACGCATATCGTTTGTCGTAGAACAATTGTTGCCATTGACGTACGTTACCAAGGAAGCCATTATTCAAAATGATGAGAGTTACTGGTAAACGGTAATGCATAGCTGTGGCAAACTCTTGGATATTCATTTGCACGCCGCCATCACCGCAGATAGCAAATACACGTTTATCAGGGTTGCCAATTTGGGCCCCTAACGCCGCTGGGAACCCATAGCCCATCGTACCAAGTCCACCAGATGTCAACATTTGGTGTTGTCCTTTAATTTCGAGGAACTGAGTAGTCCATAATTGATTTTGTCCTACATCAGTAGCAACAATAGGTCGCGCATAGTGGTTATTAATATAATCAATAACAATTTGAGGTGTTAAGCCCTCTTCACCCGCTTGTGTAACAGGGCGCTCAGCCTTAAGTTGTTGTAATTGCGCAGGCCATTCACCAAGATCATGAGGTTCAATATATTCCAATAATTTTTCAATAGCTAATTTAGCATCTGCTACGATTGGAATATCTACCTTAATATTTTTAGAAATAGATGCTGCATCCACATCAATATGGATAATCTTACAATTTTGTGCAAAGGTACTTAATTTGCCTGTAATACGATCGTTAAAGCGTGTACCAATAGAAATCATTACATCACAATCAGTGAGGGCCACATTCGGTGCATAGCCACCATGAATACCAATATTGCCCAGATATAAAGGATGTCGACTATCGATAGCACCTTTCCCCATCAATGTAGTTACAGCAGGAATGCCTGTTTTTTCTACTAGCTTCATCATGAGGTCGTTAGCACCACTAATGCTAACGCCACCGCCTAATAAGAATAGTGGTCGTTTAGCCTTGCTGATAATAGAGCATGCTTTTTTTACTTGTCCTACGTGAACTGTTGTATTTGGTTTATAGCCACGAATATTGACTTCTGTTGGATACTCATCAGAGCCCATAGCCTTTTGAATATTTTTCGGAACATCCACCACTACAGGACCAGGACGACCAGTACGGGCAATATAAAAGGCTTCTTTCAAAATACGGCCCAGCTCTTTACGATCACGAACGGTAACAGCATATTTACAGATATTGCGCACAATACCAACCGTATCCACCTCTTGGAATGCGTCATTGCCCATGAGGCCCAAGTCTACTTGACCTGTAATACAAACGAGAGGCACACTATCTGCATAAGCAGTAGCAATACCTGTTACAAGATTGGTAGCACCTGGTCCAGAGGTTACCATACAAACCCCTACCTTACCGGTGCTACGAGCATACCCATCAGCAGCATGAGCTAACGCTTGCTCGTGACGTGGCAAAATTACTTTTACCTTATCTTGTTTATATAATTCATCCATGATATCGATGGTTGCTGCCCCAGGATAGTTGAATAGTATATCTACCTGCTCCTCTTGAAGGGCCTTCACCACATATGCTGCGCCTGAAATCATAGGTGCCTCCTTAACTATGTAAAAAATGCATATCGCATTCTCAATATTCTCATTTGATATATCTAAAAAATTGAATATCTTATATAGATGTGTTATACTCAGTAGTGTACCACATGTTGTGGTACATGAGTATGTAATAAATCTCAAATTATAGAAATATATATTAATTTTGTCTGGAAAGGACTGTAAAACCATGAAAGAAATCTTAGGTTTCCACTTAAACGGTTGCCCTTATTGTGCAAATGCATTCCGTGCTATCGATGAACTTGTTGCAGAAAACCCTGCATATGCAGACATTCATATCAACTGGGTTGAAGATCAAGACGCTCATGAGCTCTTCAAAACTCACCCTTATGAATACTATCCAAACTTATGGTTCGACCTCGACAAACAATATGAGGCTCAACCTGGTGAAAGCTATGACCAAACAAAAGCATTAATCAAAGCTGTATTGGACAAAGCAATCGCGTAATCTAGTATTACATAAAAATGTGATAAATCCATTAAGAAAGAGGCTAGCAAATGCTAGCCTCTTTTTTTGTCTTTCCATTCAAGGTACATATGTCTAATTACCTGTATTGGTGATACCAATAACATTCTAGGGCCCCCATAGCGCATGATCTCACGAATTTTTTCACGATAATTAGGTGCATAGCAATGGGTTTTACATACACTACAGAATGTTTTACTTTCCATATGAGGACATGCATCAATGCGATGCTCCGCATATTCCCAAACCTGCTCGCAAGCCTCACATAGCTGCCCCTTAGGAGTATGATGCTTATTATGACAATAGATGCCAATAATTTGGTACATAGTTTTTAGTTCTAACTTACGTTTTTCATCAACTGTCATACTACCCTCCTATTTCACAGACCATGATACCCACGCCACTTTATCAACCGTTTTATTATGGATTTCTCCATTAATGGCTAATGGTTCAATAAGATTTCTAATTTCTACTTTCATATCTTCTATATCGCCCCATGTATTATTATGAAGTCGCATAGCAAAGTAATTAACTGCTTTATCAAGGCTCATAACCTCTGTTTCAGGCACTGTCTTATAGGTTACTTTTACATTATGCCCTATTTCATGAATAACATCTAAACATGCTTTCATCTTACCATCCCAAGGGAATGAATCGCGACCAAAGAAATGTTCAGATAACATATCTACTGTTTCATCGCTGCGTTCACTAAAAGCAATCCACAAGCATTTGTCCTTACTTGATTCATGCATGGCGTGAATGTTTTCTACATCAAACATGATAGGGCAAAAAATACTATATGTTAAATCAAAGGTTTTATCCCATTTTAGTTCACGGCGAGTTTCATCAGACCACGGTGCAATATACAAGCTAAGATCTAAACCTTCTGCCTCTGCTAATTGTTTAGCACCACGAATCATACCATCAGATAAATCTATACCGGTTGCCTTATGACCTTCACGAGCCAATCCTAATGCATAGTCACATACACCACAGCCAATATCAAGGGTACAACCGCCTTTAGGGGGCAAAAGATTTTCATCCTTCAAGAAGGATAAAAACTCTGTAACCTGCGCCTTACGATCGTCCCGATTGTGCATTTCTACAAAGTAATTAGATCGATTATTCCACGCATCTTGCTCATTACGCCAAGTTTTGTCGACGGTGAGTTCTTGTATTCTATTTGTCATTCTATCTCCTCTATATCACTACATCAAAACTATGCAATGATACAATTTAGTACTTTATTAATCTTAATTAGATAATCTATATATTATTCATCATGTCCTATATGCCTAGTGTTCCCGCTAGGATGTTCAGATTTTCACAAGGACACTCTTATTGTACATCATTCTCAAAATAAAATGTGTTACTCAAATCACATTTACACGTTATCTTGATATTATTAAATATATATTTTTACATAAATGCTATATTAGACGGTATTTTCAAAAACAAAAAACTCCACTCAACGAGTGGAGTCTTTTATCTCTCATTTTACAAATAGATTTATATACTATCTGCTCATATACATCAATTGAATATATGATTACTTCTCTTCTTGTTTCTCTACTGAAGCAGACGCCTCTTCAATTTTAGGAGCTTCTGTTTCAGTTTTCTCTTCAGTCTTTACACTCTCATTATTAGAAGAAGATTCACGCTCTTGTTTAAGACGTGCTTCTCTCTTCGCTTGTGCTTCTTGCTCGCGTTTTTCAAAGGATTCTCTAATTTTATCTGTTGTATCCTTCAACTTGTCTGTGCCCTTTATAGCAAGATCTTTAATTGCTTCTGGATCAGCACCACTAAATTCAGCTAAAGCCTCTTCATTATTTGGATCAAAGAATGGGGCCTGTTTAAATCCCAATAAGGATGCCACAAATACCATTGGAATTTGGGCAATCTCACTATTATACTCTTTTACTTGGAAGTTATAAGTCTCACGTTTATTAGAAATGAACGTTTCATTTTCACTAATCGCTTCTAAGAATTTACTATATTGAGTATTGGCTTTTAACTCTGGAAATTGATTAGCTAAAGCTGTAATATTTTGAACTGCTTTTGCTGTTTCACGAGCCATATCTACAAAGTTATCAGACACTTTTAATTGAATTAATTTTTCATAATCATCATACTCATTTACAAGACCTGTAAACTGATTAACAATAGCTACTTTTTTCTCGTAAGCAACGATAATATTGGCACGTGCCTCTTTAATCTCTACAGTCAATTTTTGTAGTAAATTGTATTGCTTAACAAAAAAGAAAATTAAGAATATAATTATAAAAAATATAAGCGTAGAAAACATAGAACTCTCTCCATTTCGATTACAAATAACCATGCAATTTTGAGAATATTATACATATGTAAGATATAACCAATATGAAATTTCATTCATGAAGTGATATAAAATGATTTCATACATTACTTATATTTATTATAATAGAGATAAGGAGGACTTAATTGTATGGGAAAATATATGATAATCCTTATATTTCTATTGATTGCTATCGCTGTAGTTTTTGCTACTTATAACTTATCTATCATTAGATCTATGCCTCCTGAAGAGCGTTATAAACTTCTTTACTTTAAGGATGATCAAGTCTCTATAGGCATTGGCTTAGTAAGAAGAACATTTAAATTAAGCGATATTCGTGAGGTACGTTTTTCTAAAGGTAAACAATTCCGTAGCATGGGCAGCTGGGCCGGCAGAATGCAAATTTGCAAACTAAATGGCAAGACAAGTCGTTGGATAGAATTTGATGGTACGGTCTACTACAAAAAGATGGTGTATATAACTAATGAAGAAATCATTGATAAATCAATAGACTTACTGATGAATGAATTTCAAGCACGAGGAATTCGTTGTACTAAATATAGATGCTAACATATAATTTTCTGAACTATATATCAACCTAAAGAATAAAGACACATAAAAAGGCTTCTCGAAATTTCGAGAAGCCTTTTATTTGGTGCGCCTAGCAGGATTCGAACCTGCGCACCCGGTTCCGGAGACCGGCGCTCTATCCCCTGAGCTATAGGCGCATGAATACCTAAAAATTATATCATATTACGCTATGGTTCGATAGTATAAAGTATAAAGGGACTTAGTCTACATATAGAAAAGACCTTACTTTAAGTCAGTTTAGGTTCGAAATAACTATAGTTAAACTCAAGCACTACTGCTACACCGTCTAACAGTAAGGTCTATATATTTATATTTTTTCTTTAATTAATTCTAATAGAGCATCACAGCTACGACTGATATCATCATAGGTTTCATCAAAATTCCCCGTATACCAAGGATCCTTTACATCACGGCTTTCACTAACAAAGGACATAGCCTTGTACACCTTGGAGTCTACATCATCGCCAATAATACGTTTTAAATTACGTCCATTATTTTCATCCATGATAATGAGGTAATCAAAATTATGATAGTCATCAACGGTCACTTGACGAGCCTTGCGACGAGTGTAAGGAATACCCATTTCATCTAATTTCTTTTTAGTCCCATAATGGGTGTCGTTCCCTATCTCCTCACGAGATGTAGCGGCAGACTCAACATAAATAGAATCGCTAAGTCCAGCTTTCGCAACGATATGCCTCATATAAAACTCAGCCATAGTTGAACGACAAATATTACCATGACAAATGAATAAAATTTTAACCATCATAATTCCTCTAGTAACTCAACAATCGATAAGTTATTAACGCACAAAGTTCGTAGATACTTTTTTCTCTTTATCTGTATCTGGATATGGCACACCTTGTTCCTTAGCTACAGCAAAGCTACGCATCATCCAAACCATATTTCTAGCCAAGTTGCGCATTGTTTGCATACCTTCTTCATCTTGCTTAGCATCTTCGGCTACTAGACCATGGCTAATATTCCAATATGTAGAGCCTGCAATTGGCATTTGAGAAATACCAAAGTATTTATTAAGTACATCAAAGGAAGCCGTTGTACCACCGCGACGAGCTACGGCGATAGATGCACCTGGTTTAAAGGCAAATGGATTGGGCTTTACACTTTCTGCACTGAAGAATACGCGATCTAAAAAGGATAAAATACGTCCACTCGGATGTGCGTAGTATACAGGTGTTGCAAAGATAAAACCATCTGCATCTTTCGCTTTTTCTATGAAGGCATTTACATCATCATCCTTGAATACACATTCACCATGTTCAGAACAATAGCCGCATTGAATACAATCACGGATAGGTTTATTGCCTAGCTGAATGACCTCTGTATCTACATTGGCTTCACTAAATACCTTTTGCACCTCTTGTATAGCTTGCATTGTTGTGCCATTTACATGGCTACTACCATTTACGATTAGAACTTTCATATTATATCCTCCTAACTCTTACTTAAGAAGTTACATATTAACTAGCCTTTATATACTATCACAGAAATACAAAATTGTTAAAGTCTGTCCATCACAGCAAGCCAGTTAATATTTGCCTATTTGCCGCTATAGAATAATTCAAATAAACACTTTTACAAAAAACTCTGTAGCAGCTCGATTTAAAGCTACTACAGAGTTTTGATATGCCTAATTAAAAGTTATGTCTAACGCCAGCATCGATACGCCATGTATTATCTATAGTAGCACCAAAGTTTTTAGTGAGTGTGCCATATAGATATGTGCTAGGACGAACACTCCAAGAACCGCCGATTTCCGCATCAAGCCAAGTATCCTTCAAGTCAACTGTGGTTTGAACTGTTGGGTTACCTGGTGCAGAATATGTAGTATTTACCTTACCAGAGAATTCATGAGCTAGTGCTAATTTAGCAAAGATATTGGATTTTTCTGTTTCTTTACCAATACCAATGCCGATTCTACCTACAGCAGAGTTCACAGCATCAGATTTAACATGCATAGATCCGCCGCCTGCAATAGTTGCATCATAGGATACACCATTTAAACGACCTAGAATAAATTCTACACTAGGGTCGATATAGAAACCATTTTGTTTTTTAATACGTTTGCCATATTCAGCACTCAAGGATGTACCAAATGTATGATAGTTACCATTCAATCGTTGGCCACTCATAGAGTTAAGGCTATAGTCGTTGGATAATCTATTACCACGAGCGATGATATCTATATACCGACCATCCTTATGTTGCTTTGTACCATATAAGGCTATACCGCCAAGCTTACCGTCGCCACTGCCGTTGGCATAAGAGTTACTAGATGTACTGTAATCTAGGGCACCGCCGAAAATCCAGCCATTGGAGGCTTTATGATCATATCCGATTTGTACGCCATTGTACGTCATATGTGCATCAGCACCATCTGTAATCTTAGATTTACCACCTATATATTTAGCCCATATTCCTTTATCTGTATTAGCTAGACGAAGATCACCTAAACGACGTTGTAAATCATTAGTATTATTTTTCCAGGCCATAACTGTTGAAGTAAGGGCAGATTTTGTGCCACCTACGAGCGATGATTCACTAGCACGAACAACTTTTGTTGTATCGTCTACAATAAGATGACCTTGAGAATCAAAATGATCTGCCCCTAGGTCTGCAACAGCACCAGGTGTAGTAACGCCTTCATTAATTTGAACTGTTGTGCTAAGTTTCTTATCATTGCCTGTGTATTGTAATTTCTTAGCTAATGCTTGAATATCCTTTTTGTAGCTTGCATCGTCGATGGTATTACCGGAATGGTCGCCTTTCATTGTAATATGGCTATTATCCGCCGCATGTTCAACGATGATTTGCCCTTTTCCTGTATCACTAGCCGGCACACCAGATTTATAAATAGCATTCACATAACCGCTATAGTTCTGAATTGTTATAGGCCGCGCATCGATAGGATGAATGTTACCTGCTGCAGTTGGGTTAACACCACCTACAAGATTGCGAACCTTACTGCCCTTGTATAGGTACGCTGCATTATCCCCTGATGGACGTTCTTTTTTAGGTGTAGGGCGCTCCATGCCAATCCACTCATTATTCCAAGTCGCACCATTTTGTAGATAAATATCTGCACCAGAATTATGAGGATTTTTATTGCTTTCAGCATATTCATTCAAAACAGCACCGGTAAGGCTAGAGTTAGGTGTTGTGAAAGCTAAACCAACATTCGTCGGTTCTTCATTATGGTTTGGATCGCGACCATAATCCTTGTTGATAAGGCCTACATTACCAACAGCAACTAAGTCATGAGTGCCTAGATGTTTGCCATCAGCGCCTGCATTAACATATACATCCCCTTCTTCTGCTACTACAGAATAGGTATCAGATGTTTCTACAGGATGAGTGATAATCTTACCGCCTCCATCAACAAGGATATGACCTCGTTGATTGACTTGTAAACCAGAGCCGATAGCATCGATATCCACATTACCTTTAACGTGAATATTAGTATCACCATAGTCTCGATCAGGATTATCTTTACTTAGACGTGGTACCTTACCGCCATAACCAGCATAGACTGCACTCATATAATAATGACCTAATTCTCGCTTCGATGCTGGTGCATCATTCTTTAATCGTACAATAAGGTCTTTATCTACCGTTAGTTGTGAACCAAAGCCATTATAAATACCTGTAACATTCTTACTTTTACCAGCCTCTGTTAAACTTTTACCATGTACATTAACTGTTAATGTATCCTCTATGTATTTAACCTCAGGTCTCGTTTGTACTGGTGACCCCATTGTTAACCCCAGTAACTCCTCTGCTTTATCGCTAGTGGCATTAAATTCAGTAGCCATTACAGAATAAGATATACCTGTTAATACTAGTGCAGTCATCACGGCTGATACATGACGTCTAATCTTCATAATTCTCTCCTTCTTTTATCATGCTTATAATACTCTCACTAAATCACATAAAATTTATAACACCTAAAAAGCACAAAAAGACCCCCTTAGTCCAACTAAGGAGGTCTTCTATTAACTCACACACTCGGTAAGTACTAAAATTACTAATTATTATTCTTCAGGAGAAATAAGGAAGGACAATGCACTAAAGTATTTATTTTGTTCCCCTTTATTTTGTGTAGGGAATGCAACTTCAACACCTACTACATTTAAGCCATCTGCTGTAACAGCTACAGTAGCTTTACCATTTTCATCGGCTTTAGCTTCACCAGTTAAATCATTTACTAAATCTTTGATAAGAGGTGCATTCGCATATGGTTTACCATCTTTAAACACTTGGATTTCATATGTATCACCTTTTCTTAATGTCAATGGATTAACAGAAGGTACAATTTGAATAAATGCATTCTTATCTACAAATGGTTTTGCTTGTGCATTCCAGTAATGAACATCATATTTGATAGCATGTGTACTCTTAACCGCACCAGGAACTTCGGTGATTGGTTTATGAATTGTTTTACCATCTTTAGTCTTAGTCCAGTAGCCATAATCAAAATTAGTTACAGTTACACCAAGGTCTGCTGGTGGAATAATAGCTACATTTTTTTCATGCTTCACAACTTGTACAGGAATTTGTTTGCCTTGTACATCATATCCAGTAATATTTTTTACCATATCTGCACTATAAGCATTATCTACAGGACCCTCACCTAATACAAGTACTTTTTCATCTGTACGGTTAGCGAAGAACACACCATGTGCATCAACAGAAGAGCATACATAGCCTGCAGCTAAACCTACAGCAAATAAAGATGCTAAAATTTTCTTATTCATAAGAACCTCCATAATCAATAATTGATTTCAACAAACTTGCTATTATTATACATCGATATGGATATTCCGTATATACCGATACCCGTATCAGCAAGATATTATGCAAACTCCATATATACAAGGTTCTATATTCCTATTAATCATAAATGATAAAATTATCACCAATTTTTCATATGAATATAATAAATAGGAATATCTTCTTTGTTATATATAACAAAAACGACGCCCCCATAGGAGCGTCGTTTTATATCACTAAGGATATTATTTTTTGTTTTTAGCAGCTTTCGCACGTGCGTTACGATCAAGGATTGTTTTACGCATACGAATACTTTCAGGTGTTACTTCAACAAGTTCGTCATCGTTGATCCACTCAAGAGCTTGTTCCAAGGAGAAGATACGAGGTGGAGTCAAGCGAACTGCTTCATCAGAGGAGCTAGAACGCATGTTAGTAACGTGTTTTTTCTTACATGGGTTAACATCCATATCAAGTTCACGAGTGTTTTCACCGATAACTTGGCCTGCGTACACGTCTTGGTTAGGACCAACGAACAATGTACCACGGTCTTGAACAGAGTTCAAACCATATGGAGTAGTTTCGCCATTTTCGAATGCTACCAAGGCACCGCGTGTACGGGAAGGAATTTCGCCTTTGTATGGTGCATAACCATGGAATACATGGTTCATGATACCATTACCTTTTGTAGCTGTTAAGAATTGTGCACGGAAACCGATCAAACCACGTGCAGGAATTACGAATTCCATACGAAGGTAACCAGCTAACTCAACCATGTTAGTCAATTCAGCTTTACGTTGACCAAGATTTTCCATTACAGTACCCATGAATTCTTGAGGTACGTCGATAGTCAATGCTTCTAATGGTTCGCACAATTTGTCGTTAATAGTTTTGAAAATTACGCGAGGTTTACCTACTTGTAATTCATAGCCTTCACGACGCATAGTTTCGATCAATACAGCCAAATGCAATTCGCCACGGCCAGATACTTTGAAAGCATCTGCAGAATCAGTTTCTTCTACCTTCATAGAAACGTTAGTTTCTACTTCGCGGAACAAACGATCGCGCAAGTGACGGGATGTAACGAATTCACCTTCACGGCCTGCGAATGGAGAGTTGTTTACAGAGAATACCATGGACAATGTTGGTTCGTCGATGGAGATGGATGGCAATGCTTCAGGATTTTCAGCATCTGCTACTGTTTCGCCGATATTGATATCGTCGATACCAGCGAACGCAATGATATCACCCATTTCAGCTTCGTCAGTTTCAACACGGTTCAAGCCATTGTATGTATATACACGACCGATTTTCGCTTTACGAGTGCTTTCACCAGTCATGATAGCTACTTGTTGGTTAGGTTTCATTTTACCGCGAACGATACGGCCTACTGCGATTTTACCGATGAAGTTATCGTAATCAAGTGTAGTAACCATGAATTGAAGAGGACCTTCCAAATCACCTTGTGGTGCAGGAATTTCTTCGATCAATGTTTCAAACAATGGTTCCATATTTACAGCTTCGTCATCCCAGTTAGTTTTAGCCACACCAGCACGAGCAGATGCGTATACTACAGGGAAATCTAGTTGGTCATCATCAGCTTCAAGTTCCATAAACAATTCAAGAACTTCATCTTCAACCTCTTTAACACGTTGGTCAGGACGGTCAATTTTGTTGATAACTACGATTGGTTTCAATTTTTGTTCTAAAGCTTTACGCAAAACGTATTTAGTTTGAGGCATTGGACCTTCGTAAGCATCTACGAGAAGCAATACGCCGTCAACCATGTTAAGTACACGTTCTACTTCGCCGCCGAAGTCAGCATGGCCTGGAGTATCAACGATGTTGATTTTAATGCCATCATGCATAACAGCAGTGTTTTTAGACAAAATAGTAATACCGCGTTCACGTTCCAAGTCGTTGGAGTCCATTACGCGTTCTGCTACTTTTTCATTTTCACGGAACACATGGCTTTGTTTTAATAACGCGTCCACCAAAGTAGTTTTACCATGGTCAACGTGGGCGATAATCGCTACATTTCGAAGATTTTCGCGAATCATAAGATCCTCCCTTTAATTCTTTCAGTATATTCTATATCATATAACGCTTGTGAAAGTCGCTATATAGGTATATTCCCAAAATTGGCAACACTTAATTATAACGTAGTCTATAGAAAAAAGTCAAAGAAGTACAGAATTTCTAATCATGGCAATTTCTACATTTGATTATACTTTTGAGTCATCTTAAGGCTAAATTAGCTACATAAGCATATGGTATTAAAAAAGATTTCTTATGATACCTTGCCTCAAATAAGATAAGAGGAACGTCACATAAGAAATCTTGTATTAATATTTAGTTTGTATTAGTCTTCACCAATCATACGTACTTCTGGCTCCAGATGTACACCATGTTGATCATATACGCGTTTTTGTACCTCTTTGATAAGATCAAGTACATCTTTAGCTTTAGCATTACCAGTGTTGATAACAAAGCCAGCATGCTTATGAGATACTTGTGCATCACCAACAGATAATCCTTTAAGACCTGTTTGTTCAATCAAAGTACCTGCAAAATACCCTGGTGGGCGCTTAAAGGTTGAACCCGCGCTAGCATACTCTAAAGGTTGTTTAGATTCACGCTTTTCTGTGAGCTCATCCATGCGAGCCTTAATAGCATCCTTATCACCAGGTTGTAACGTCATAATAACCTCCCCAATAACCTCATGATTATCGTGGAATACGCTATGACGATATCCAAAATCTAAGTGAGATGCATCGTACTCCTTAATATTGCCCTCGAAGTCTACAGCTAGTACTGAAGTGACCACATGGCTCATTTCCCCGTCATAAGCACCTGCATTCATAAATACAGCACCACCAAGTGTACCTGGAATACCAATGGCAAATTCAAGGCCAGATAGTCCGTTTTCCCAAGCAAATTCAGAAGCATCTTTTAACATATAACCAGAACCAATGCATAATACATTATCATTGCAATCCATGATTTGTGTCATATGTCGAACCGATACGACCGCACCGCGAATACCACCATCTTTCACCAAAATATTGGAGCCGCAACCAATAATAGTTATAGGCACTTGTGATTCGTGAATCTTGCGTAGCGTAAAGCTCAACTCATCCATCGTCGTAGGTTCAATAAATAAATCAGCAGGACCACCAATTTTAAATGTCGTATGATGACAAAGCAGTTCCTGTTCTCGTACACGTGTACTAGGTAATTTCTCTAATAAGGCTTCTTTTAAGTCCTTAATGTTTTGGTTGTTGTTGTTCGCCATGATCTAACACTTTCATCCCCTCAGTGATTGGTTCGCTAATGATTTTATAAATATCATTAGAGATTTGGCTCCAACGCATTTGTGCTTGTAAATAAGCAGCCGCTGCAGCATTTTCTTGAATTTGAGGCATTAATTCCTCTTGTTTCTTTTGCAATTCATCAGCTTCTGGTGCACCAGACAACTTTGCGTATTCCCATTGCATTTGTTGTGCCATAAATGTGCGTACCAACGCCGCTGCTACTGCATCAGCTTTCAAAGCCTCTTGAGCTGCCATTAACTCTTTGTACTCTTCGGATTCACGCATAGCGTGAGCTAAATCATGAGCTTTATCGTAGTTCATAATATCCTCCTCTAACAACACCTGTCGAAATACTACCTCTCATGTAGATTGGGTAGGATTTCTAACACATATTTATTGTATCTATCTCAATGGTGAAAGTATATTTATTTAGGTTGAATCCAGTTGCCTTCGGCTTTAAGATCTGGATAATCAAGTTGGCGCATAGCTTCATACGCAATAATGGCTACTGCATTAGATAAGTTTAAAGAACGCGCCTCATCTACCATTGGGATGCGAATGCATGTTTCTTCAACACCTTCTAATAAGCTTTCAGGCAAGCCTCTTGATTCAGGGCCAAATACGAGCATATCCCCGATTTCATACTTTACCTCGGAGTGGGTATGCTTTGCTTTTGTAGTAGCGTAGAAATATCTGCGATCAGGATATTTCGCATACAACTCTTGAATATTTTCATGTACCTGTACATCTACCAAATGCCAATAATCGAGACCAGCTCGTTTCACGTGCTTATCGTCGATAGAAAAACCAAGTGGTTTGATAAGATGTAGGGTCATGTGATTAGCTGCGCATAAACGCGCTATATTTCCTGTATTGCCAGGGATTTCTGGCTCATAAAGTACTATTTCCATTATCGTTCCCCTATTCTTTATATCTATATTATTCTACAAAGGAACGCACAAAATGTCCACTTTTACCGCCTTCTTTTTCTACAAGGTATGTAGGGCCCATAATCATGCCTTTATCGATGGCCTTACACATATCGTATACGGTGAGTAAGCCCACTTGAACTGCTGTAAGGGCCTCCATTTCAACGCCTGTTTTACCAGTTGTTTTAACGATAGCACTCACCTTAACGGCCTTGTTGTGATTTTCATCGGTACAAGCCGGGCTTTCACCATCTACTAAGGTGCAGTGAACCTCAACCTTAGTCAATGCCAACGGATGACATAGGGGAATGAGATTACTCGTTTGTTTAGCCCCCATAATAGCCGCTAGTTGCGCTACGCTAAGGACATCGCCCTTTTTCATAGTACCTGCTGCGATACGCTCATAAATAGCGTCGTTGATGGCAATAAAACCTTCAGCCACAGCTGTGCGAGATGTAATATCCTTGTCAGACACATCTACCATCCAGGCATTACCATCTTGATCAAAATGTGTTAAATCCATACTATATCCTTACTAATCATGCATAAATTATCATCTATAGTTTTATTTTCATTAGTTATATTATACAATAGAATTAACAATTATATGTATAAGGAAGGAAGTGTTCCTATGAAAACAAAACTAACTTATTTCGGCCACGCTTGCTTTATGCTCACTCACGGTGATGTATCCATGATTTTTGACCCATTCTTAACGGGCAATACATGGGACATCGCTAAAAAAGAAGATATTAAATGCCAATATATCTTTGTTAGCCATGGTCATGACGACCATTACGGCGATACAGAGTACCTCGCCAAAGAAAATGATGCCCTCGTTATCTCTACTGCAGAGGTAGCAGGTAAAGCAGCTGCTGCTGGTTGCCGTGCTCATGCTATGCATTTAGGCGGCAAATTCGACTTCGAATTCGGTTCTGTTCGCATGGTTCCTGCCTTCCACGGCGCTGGTATCCCAGGCGGTCATGCAGCAGGTTGCATCGTAGACTTCTACGGCGACATTCTTTACTTCGCTGGCGATACAGCACTCTTTAGCGACATGAAATTATTGAATCGCTTTGGCGATATCGACTACGCATTACTTCCTATTGGTGATAACTTCACGATGGGCGTTGAAGATGCGGCTCTTGCCGCTTCTTATGTAAAAGCGCGTATCTCCATTCCAATTCACTACAAAACATGGCCTGTTATCGACCGTGAACCAGGTGTATTTACAAGCTTAGTTGAAGGCAAATACAATCAAACAGCCCTCATTATCGATCCAGGTTCCTCTATCGAGCTTAATAGCTAATCCCAAAACATGACATAGAAATGACGCAATTCATTGGAATTGCGTCATTTTTTTATTGTTAGGTCCTAAACAAAACCTAATGAAATAAAGTGATTTCCTATTGGCCTAGAATTCTTGGTTTGCCATGGAGAAGCCACCACGATTGGACATGCGTACAAACTCATCAATATCTTGTGTTTCATCTACACCTACATAGCCTAGCTCTCGAACTAAACCATATGGATTGTGCAAAGATAATTGAGGGTTCTCACCTGTCAGTACCCAAAGTACTTTATAGCCTTTTGGAGCTTCCCGGAGGCGCTCCTCTCCTTTACCATCCGTAAAGTAAACTAGTAAATCCACACGATTTTGATTAGCTAAAGAGAACACAGGTGCAAAGGCTGTGGCACCACGCACATCGAGGCGCGGCTTAACGTCCTTCACCGATTCCATCGTATAGGTACGACGCACTTCGTTATCGCATTCTACTACGGTAATGCGGTGATTATAGGCATGCACGATTTGCAATACTTGCTCTAATGCATTGGTAAACTCAACATCGGTAATACTACCACTCATATCGAGGGCTACCCATACATTCGCCTTATGTTGTCGCAAGGTACCAGATAATTCGAGGCGCTCTGGCTGACGACGATTGCAACGCATCGTCGTTTTTTTGTAGCCGCTGGCTACCTTACCCATCAATTTTTTAAGGTAAAAATACCAAGGCAAGGCTCGACGCGTCTTTTGAAACGTATCGATGAGACTTTTCACATAGCCTTCCATATCGCCTTTAGAGGCTTCGTTAATATAACGCTCCGTAATTTGATCCATAGTATCGGTGTCAATAGAATCAGATTCATCCCAAATATCATGACTTGTTTGAGGATCAAACTCCATGGCTACTGCCGTTTCTGCATTGTCGATAGGCACAAAGAGATCAGGCTTCTCTTTCATGACCTTGTCGATAGCCTTAGCATAGTACTCAATGGTACGGAACCGTTTTAACAATAAACCAAAGCGCTCATTCACATTAGCTACCGTTACCGCATCACGGTCCACATGTTCAAGATAATCGTTTACCACCATATCCATGGCCATGTGAACGGCTGTTTTGTGAAAGCCTTGACTTAATGCTTTCACCCGCATCAAGTGAGCCGAAATGATATGAAGAATTTCGCGCTTAATGCCATCCTTCATCACATCCGGCGGTTGGCGTAATAAGATAAACGGATTTACATAAAGTACATAGCCACCTTGTTTTAGGTTAATGCCAAAAGCACTGGTCATATCAAAGCGAATGCAATGAGCCATTTGTAAATAAAAATAACCAAAGAATTGGTCCTCTTCAAGGAGTAAGCTATTTACATCATGCAAAATATTCCATAATCGTTGCTCAAAGGCAGGTGTCATAACGGCTTGTTGCATTACCGCAAAATCGGTGCCTTCAATTTGTATCTCATCTAAGGCGCGTCCTATGGTCCCTATATGACTATCAGACATATTATGGTTCATCAAGTGCGCCGCTATGCGTTCTGGTTCCATGCTATGATGTTGCTCTTCATAACTATCTACATAGGCTTCGTAGGCAGCATAGATTTGCGTGTACAAGGCCTCTGCTTCACGATGAATACGTTCCCGTTTTGCATGCCAACGATCGAGAGCCTCGATGGCCTTCTCATCATAGGAACCTGTTTTCTCCCACCCGTCTATATGAGTGAGTAAATCAGAGGCGTCGCGAATATCATCTTTATCTAAATTTCGTTGCATCATTCCACCTCCTTTTTCGTTTAACATCAGATTTTATGTATATCATGTTTTATATATTGGTTATTGTATCCCCAATCATTCGCTAAATTTCTTTATCCATATAGACAGCTTCATTTAGTTAACTATGGAGCAGAACTATTTTTGTGCTTCAAAGAAGGTATCGATGAACAAGTCATCTTCAATGGCATAAGCGAAAACACGTTCGTATGTGTTACGCAAGTCTTTCATAACTGCTACGCGTAGATCACCTGGATACAATGTAAGGAATTCAATGAAGTGATGAACTTCTTCGGCATTGCTATTGCGGTTTAAACGATGCAACATATTTTTAGCCGCTACGTATAAGCGTGTTGGACTTTCACCTTTAACCTGTTCAGCCATAGACATAATGGCCCCTGGCTTTTGAACCGCCACCAATACATCATCAAAGGTAATAAGTGGTTCTTGGTCTGACTCGATAAAGTTTACAAACGCCTCGGCAATGAGTTTACCTACATTACCGCGGATAACATTCATAAATACATCGCGACTATAGGCTGAATCTTCTTGGTTTTTATAAATCGTATACAGGCCAGATACGCGTTCAAAGGAGCGTGGTGTCGCATCAATATCATCTTCATGTCGTTGATTTAAATACTCTGGATAGGAAGAAATGAATTCGATAACTTTTTCCTCAATACCAGCACTTATAGCCCAGTCAATCCATTGCATATAATCAGCATTCATATAGAGCCATACAAAACGGTTTTGTTGTGCCGGGTCCATGTCGATAGTTTGGTAGTCAAAAGAATCCTCAGGGTTCATAGCGGCGATGATACGCACTTGATCACTTAAAGAGAAGCCATTGATTTCACGATTCAAGATAAGATTCATTAACTCCTGTTGTACTGCATGTTCAGCACGGTTAATTTCATCGATAAACAGTAATACTTGACGACCTTTATCCACAGCTTGAGCCACATGTTCCAACGTATGATGTACAGCATACACTGTAGTCTTTACAGAATGTGTGTTACCACGACCATCTGTATGTGTTACAGATTCTACAGTTGGTAAACCACCAATTTCACCTTCTTTTAAAAGATTTCCATCAATGGTTACCAATTCCCAGTCATGCACAGTAGCTACGCGTGCCGCAAGAGATGTTTTACCAATGCCCGTTTCACCAACGAGCAAAGGCACTTGATTAGCAGCAAGCACTAATTCTACACTTGCCATTGTATCTATAAAGTTCATTGTGTCTCCATTTCTAATACTTCAAATATTCACTGACTGCAATTTTCTTAACAGCCCTAGTTCCATAAGCGTCTATAAGTGACAATAGGTCGATATGCCATTTAGATTGGCGACCACCGATAGCTTGGTTGTTAATCAATTCACGAATATAGTCTTCATCAGCTGTATCACTAGAGATGGCGCTAATGATGATCGATTTAATTTCGTCCACAGTGACACCTAAATTATTTGGTATATACCCTAGTGTGGCAGCACTTACACCAAATAGGTGCAATGCCAAGTCCTTTGTAAGCTTTGTAATTTGCCGCATCGCTTGAGAATCTTGTTTAACTGCTGCTTCTAATACGGCTACGCTAGGCTCATCAATATAACGTAATGCCAAGTAGTTCTCTTTAACCGCTTGCAATTGTACGGCTTCACTAGGCGCCTTAATATATTGCAAAGCATCATAGTTAGACTTTACAGCTTCTAACTGCAGTGCTTCAGATGGATTTGCAATATAGCGAATAGCCCACCCAGATTGATTGAGTGCACATTGAACAACTGCATCAGATGGGGTATCGATATATTCTAAAACAGCCCAATCTTTTTCCACCAAGGCCTGTAATAGTTCTTCTGTAGGATGTTCCACGAATTGTATGGCTCGTGGTGATTGTGAAAGCGCCGTTTCAATAACCTTTTCGGTAGGTTCTTTAATGTATTGCAACAACATGCCATTTTGAGCTACGCAGGTAAGTTGCATTGCTTCTGTAGGGTTTGGAATATTCCGAATTCCATGGGGGTTATTGGTCAGCGCCGTTATGTATTGTTCTTCTGTCATACTAACCTTCATTTCTATTTAAAAAGGCCATACGAATACGTATGGCCTATACTGAATTCTATTTTTATTGTATCACATTTTTTCGATATAATTATATCTCTTTCGTATACTTACTACACCGTTAATGCATCTAAATCAGAATTATTCCCAATTACTAATAATTTATCATCTTCACCGAGAATGGTAATTGGGTTTGGTGGAACTTCTAAATCTTCACCGCGTCTTATGCCTACTGCATTAAGATTATATTTCTCACGCAAATTAGAATCCTTTAAATTAGATCCTACCAAGAATGTTGGCACCTTAATTTCTATGAGACTAATATTTTTAGATAGTTGTAAATAATCCATCACATGGTCTCTAGTTAAAAACTGTACAAGGCGTAATGCCATATCGTATTCAGGGTAAATCACTTGATCTACACCTATTTTATGAAGCATTTTGCCTTGTATATTATTTTCAGCCTTGGCCACAATTTTAGGTGCATTTAATTCTTTAAGAAGCATAGCTGTCATTAAATTAGCTTGAAGATTTCCACCTATAGCCACAATAACCATATCAAACTGGCTTAGGGCCAATTCTTTGATTGCCTCTTCATCAGTTGTATCTGCAACTATAGCATGTGTTATAAATGGCGAAATTTTCTGTACAACTTCTGGATCAATATCTACACCTAATACCTCATGCTCCATGGAAGCTAACATCTTGGCAACAGTGCCACCAAATTGACCAAGACCTATTACTGCTATCGTTTTATGTTTCATATATGACCTCTTTTATATTCAATCTAATCTATTTTTATAACAATACACGCTCTTCTGCATAGCTAATTGGTTTAGTCGGTGCCGTTCTTAGCGCCCAAGTACCAATAACAGTCATAACCCCTACACGACCTGTAAACATAACAAACATCAACACCCATTTACTACTTTCAGATAAATTAGGTGTAATACCCGTTGTAAGACCTACGGTCCCAAAGGCAGAAGTTACCTCAAAAAGCAGTCGAATAAAGTCATATGGCTCATCCCAAGCCAAATAACAAGTAGCAAATAAAACAAAAAGGATAGATAAAAAGATTATCCCATTTGCCTTAAGTACAGTAATCAACGAAATACGACGTTCAAAAACCTCTGTATCAGGACGGTTATTAAATAATGTACGCGCTGCTAGAAAAGCGACGGCAATAGTACTAATCTTAACACCGCCCCCTGTAGAGTTAGGACCTGCCCCAATAAACATAAAAATGATGGTAATAAACAGTGTAATTGGATGTAAATCATTATAATCTACAGTTGCAATCCCCGCTGTACGAGGTGTAATCGATTGAAACAGAGATGCCATGACCTTGTTCCATATAGGTAAAGGGCCAAACGTTTTGGGATTCGCCCACTCAACCCCCAAGAAAATAATAGTCCCTAAAAGGATGAGCGCCGTTGTACCAACTAACATTATTTTTGTATGTAGTTTTAAATCTACAAATCGTCGTAGCTTGCGATGCGACCAAATATCAAAAGTTGCGAGATACCCAAAACCACCTATTACAATAAGGGCCATTGTATTCATATTAAATAATACATCGCCCACCATAGCATAAGGTAGATCATTATCAAAGAATATAAATCCTGCATTACAAAAGCTGGAAATAGATTGCATAATCCCCGTATATAAAGCAGCATCACCAATATAGGGATATAGCTGAATGGTATAGATAATACCCCCAATTATTTCGACACAAAAGGTATAAATGGTTAGCTTCTTCGTAATGTGTAGAAGCCCTTTCATGCCATCTTGCCCTACATCTTCTGACAAAAGCACGCGATTTTTCAGACCTACCCGTCGCCCTAATACTAGAGCAATAATAGTGGTAAAAGAAACAATCCCTAAACCACCTAATTGGATAAGGATTACCATGACGATTTTGCCAAACAAGGACCAATGATGATAGGTATCTACTGTTGACAATCCAGTTACAGAAACACAAGATACTGCGGTAAAAGCTGCATCTACAAGCGTTGTACTAAGGCCTTGAGCATGTGATATGGGCAACATGAGTAATATCGTCCCTATAGTCATGGTAGCAAAAAAGCTAAGGGCTAATAGGCGATAAGGATTTTGTTGCATATATTGCTGAACTTGATTTTTTGAAGTATTTTGCCACATAACTGTAGTCCTATCCTATTAGTTCCTGCACTGACTTTAACGTTGGTATTGGGCTGCGCCCGCCTATGCCTTGTGTATTTAAAGAAGCTACTGCAGATGCAAAAATAGCGGCCTTCTCTAAATCAGAATGTGCACAAGCTTTGAGCAACTCTACAGCATGTATAGATGCACGGTCATGCTTAGTCGTCGAAGTTGTGTCTTGCCCCTTCATATGATTAATTGTATATACTAAATTAGCTAGAAAAGCACCATGAAAGCTATCCCCAGCCCCCGTTGTATCTACTACGGTAGATTGAGTAAATGGTTCACATCGATAAAATGTTCCATCAGGCCAAACAAAATAACTACCATTTGCACCATCCGTAACACCTGCAATACATGCACCTCGTTCATGAATGATACGACAAGCCTCTTTTAGATTAGTTGTGCCCGTATATTTTTCAGCATAATCACGAGCTACGATAACGATGTGACTGGCTTCAGTAATAGGCTTCATGTCTTCATCGTAACGCTGAGCACCACCATCTAAAGAAATGATAGTGCCTACCTCTTTTGCAACGGCCATAGCAGAGCGCATGAGTTGGCGATGTCGACCATTGATATGCAGAATATAGGCAGATCCTATGAGCTGCTTATGGGTATCTAAAAACTCAGGCTCAGTTGCAGTAGACCGTTCAAAAAATACAGCACGCTCACCAGTACTCTGTTTTACGAGGATTGTTGCCACACCACTGTTAGCACCGCTTTCAACTTGAATTGCCTCTGTATTAACATTGTATTTTTCAAAGTCATCTAATATATGACGACCTACCATGTCATCACCAATGCTATCAATCATTGCGGTACGGGCACCATATTTTCCTGCCACCGCTAGTGCTGTAGCCACTGGCCCACCACCATCTGTAGTAGACGATACGACTTGTTGTACCTCACGGCCTGTAGGATAATGATCGACGACGATAAATCGATCTAATGTACTGGCACCTATGCCAACAATATCTATATGTTTTTGAGGAAATGTACTCATACTAATCTCCTAACTCCGAAAACATAACTATTCATACAACAATATTACTTCTTATAGTTACAGAATACCTTTCACCTTATAAAAAGTAAACCCCAGACCATGGTCTGGGGCTACTTTGTAGTACAAAGTGTACTGTATGTCACGTAGTTTGTCTTATTTAGTATATGTTGTGTGTGAGAAAGGTTGTTAGATATAAGGTGTACTATAACAGGTTAAGACATCATACGCTCCATCATATATTCAATTTCATCAGCACTCAAATTGTACATAGCCTGTACCATTCGCTCTGCTGACTCACCAGATGCACCGCTTTTCGCAATTTCTGCTTTTGCCTTAGCTATAAGGGCTTCCTTGCGTTGTGCTTCGGAATCTTCATCTGTTGGTACGGAAATATTAGCTTTACCTTGACCAATACCACGTACCTCTTGGTTAGGATTATCTTTAGACGTTGTTTTCGTATCTTGGGCGGCCACCGCTTCCATAGCGAAGGAGTTTTTACCAGTCATGATATACTCCACAGCCTCCAAGGTACTTTGTGTAAGATTTACCGTCCAGAATTCACCAGCTGCAGTCAATTTATAAAGTAACCCATTATAAGCTACAAGACCACGTTCTTCCCATAATTTATAGAGCCAGTTTAATTCTTCTAGTCTTGGCTCTAGTGTTACCAAACTCATAATATTGAGGAACCCTTGTTCAAGTTGGCTTACCACTTGATTTACGACGGGTTGTAACTCACTTTGTTTCATAAGAGCCATGAATGGTTTTTCACCGCGAATAACCATATCTTCGTATGGCTTTAATGCACGATGTAACATCATGCCGTACCCATCCACATTACCACCGGCACCGCTACCAAATGGGAACATAGGCACGCCCGCTTTAGCCAAGATATTATACAAGCTACGTTCACGATTATTAGCACTCCAGTGAGCAGCACTCAATCGGCGATAGGAACGCTCATTAAGGTACTTACGACCGAATTTGAACATATCCCCTTGCATAGCTGTCGTCGCAGCAGCTGGCACCTTACCGTTTGCAATATCTTTATTAAGATCACTACCATCAAATACGTTCAATTGATATAGGTCAGCACCATCTACGCCAGAGATTACTAAATCAGCTAGATCTTGTTCCCAAACCTCCATAGTTTGACCAGGCAAACCATAGATTAAGTCGATAACAACAGAACATTGACCATAGGCTTTCAACGCAGCCAGCCGTTCTAATACGGTTTCTTTCGTATCTAGACGGCCTACCATTTGACGAACTTCTGTGTTGAAAGATTGTACACCAATAGACATGCGGTTTACGCCGTTTGCCATCCAAACATCGAGATTTTCAGGAATCAAATCGTGAATACGGCCTTCTAAGGTAAGCTCATAATCGTTAGCTAGTGGCAAATATTCTTTAATTGCTTTTAGCAATCGTTCAGAGTTTGCTGGAGATAACGATGTTGGTGTGCCTCCGCCGATAAATACAGCATGAATCAAACCATCTTTTAATCTTGGACGCTCACTAGCTAGTTTTAACTCGCTAACAAGACCATCAATATATTGGTCCTCTACGTTTTGACTCGTACCGTTTTGGAAGAAGCCACAATATGTGCATTTAGTCTTACAAAACGGAATGTGAATATAGGCGCATTGCATTTCACCCTTTTTCGGTGTGCCATTCATTAAGGTATCCCAAACGGCTTGTGTTTCCTTTGGCGAAACTAAGGTGCCATTTAGCCCTGCATGAACAACCCGTTTATGAGGGAATGCACCACTCATCGGATTATCGCATTCTAAACCTAATTGTAGATTGCGTTGTTTCTCCGGAATGGATTCAAAGAAACTTGCTAAACTCATACTCCAATCCCCTTTCAGTTTAGGCTTGCAACTTTGCAAGTACAGATTTCGTAAATTCTTTTGCATTTGCAAAGTCTTGTTCGTCTGGATGCGTTTCAGCCGCTTTATGTAAGGCATCGCGTTCAGGGCTTTGACCATGAGCAGATCCAGGTGGGAACATTTTATACATCATTTCGATGACTTTTGGATCAATTTTACCTTGGCATACGAAGCCATCTACAAGGGATTCCTTATTTTGTAATAATTCAGATGCTTTTTCAATACTTTCACGAGCATGATCAGAATCTGCATACATACCTAATGTGGCAAAGAATACGATATTAGGATTTGTTAGGGTTTCAATCAATTTTGCAGCCTCTTTATTTGCTGTACCGCGGTCTACCCAGAAACCTACGAAAACATTGTCATAATCAGCTAAATTCTCAGGCGCCTCTTTTACAGGAACGCAAGGCGTACCTTCAGGCATAACGGAAGCCATTGCTTCCGCTACGCTTTTAGTATTTCCCGTGAGGGAAGAATATAAAATAATGGATTTCATAATTATCTCCTTTAATTCTTGGATGAGTATATTACTAAAATAGATCTATTACATAGATACTTTTATTCTTCCTCATCATCAGAGGATTCGTGACCTCTAAACTCAACTGGTACCTTGATATTGATATCTTCGCCTGTTGGATTTTTATATGGTGTTGCGGCCACTACGGCAGACATTGCTGCATCATTGAATATTTCATTTGTAGAATATATGATACTTTGTCCAATAAGACTACCATTTGTATCAAGTGTTACTTGTACAGTCACATCGCCTTGTAATTTTCTTTTTAAAGCCATGGAAGGCATTTGTGCATTGTCTTGCACTCTTGCACGGAATCCCTCCGTATCAAAGGCCGCTTTCACTGTACCATGACCGTCACCTTTACCAGTGCCGTCACCCTTACCATTCCCCTGACCTTGGCCATCACCATTGCCAGTGCCATCACCTGTACCGTTTCCACCGCCAGAGCCGCCACCATGTCCGGGGCCGGAACCACCTGTGGAATTATCACCAGAGGTATTACCTTTATGTTCGCCGCCTTTCGGGGGTACATCTACTGCATCAGGAATATCTCTTGCAGTAGATGGATCAACATTTGCTACAACAGCCTTTGTTCTTGCCGCTACTTCATCAGCCGATAATGGTTTAGGGAATAGGTCTGACCTGTTTCCGCCACCACCACCGGCATGACCACTGCCGCCATCATCGAGCACACTTTGTGTGAGGTCGATTTCATAAGTTTCCATGTCTTGAATTGCTGGAACCACTACGAAAAAGATTACGGCAATAAATAGAGCAATAAGATGAACTACGGCGGATATAATGGCTGCTTTTTTCCATGATATGCCTAGTCCCATAGTTATCCTTTCTGTTCAGCTGCAATAGCCAAGCGTTTAACACCAGATTGCTTTAGCATATCCATAATCGCTACTACTTGACCATGAGCTGCACGTTTGTCGGCTTGTAAGATAACACTAGCGTTAGGATTTTCTTGAATCCGTTGTTTAATCATAGCTTCTGCTTGATCAATACTCATTGGATTGTTATCAATTGTAATATGCCCTTCCGCATCAAGTGTAAATACAACTGGTAACTGAGCCGGTGCAGATGCACTAGTAGCTTGTGGTAATTGTACAGATAATGCTTTTTGAGCCACTGTTTGTAAGCTATTCATCATGAAGAATACCAACAAGAAGAAGATAATATCAATCATTGGGATAATCATGAATTCAGGCTTTGTTTTCATACGAAAGCTTTGTAAGTTCATAATCATTTCCACCCTTCTCGTTTAGCGCTAACAATGCTAACACACATATTTTCAATTTGGTTAATGATAGAATCCAAACGATGACTGAATACTGTATATACAATAAAGGCCATGATGGCTACGCACAAACCAGATGCTGTAGCGATGAGGGCTTCACCAACACCACCAGTGATAGCAGATGCGCCCGCACCGGAGTCGAGGATACTGAAAGAACCAATCATACCTGTTACTGTACCTAATAGGCCCAATAATGGAGAGATTGTAACGGTAGCACTGAGATAGTCCATATATTTACGGAAGCCTACTGCGTCTACGCCCATTTGGTCAGCAAAGGCTGTTTTCATAGCTTCCTCGCTAGAAGCATTATGTAAACCTGCTTCTGCAATACGGCTCGCAATAGATGGGTTTTCTTTGATTACTTTATCAATTTCTGCCCAATTTTGTAATTTTGCTAGTTCATTGACTGCATGGGTAACAACGAAAGTTTTACCGGCATATTTGTGATAGTAGAAAGCTCGTTCTGCAGCGATAGCGATAACCATGAAAGACAAGAGTAATAATGGATACATTACATATCCGCCGCTATGAAACAAGTGAATGACATAATTTAAGTTTTCCATATTAGTAACCTTTCTGCCTGTTTACAGACTGAACATTAGAACCTGTAGGTCCCTTGAATTCTTGTATAATCGCCTAACTTAAAGCTTTCACTACCATATAACGTATCTCGTTTATTAGTGCCCTTCGCATCGAATGTGTAGAATGCTTCAAGGAGTAAATCCTTGCGAGGCACATAGCCAGCACCGAATGTAAAGCTGCGAATACCGTCGAGATAACGATCCGGTACTGCACCAGTACCATTGCCACCGAAGAAGGAGCCATGTTCAAAGTATTTGTAATCGATGAACGCATTCCAAGATTTAGGAATATCTAGGTCGGCACGACCAATATCTAGACGAGCCATCCAGAAGTGTGGTGTACCACCCATTTGATGACCTTTAAGAGCAAAGTCGGCTGTGCCACGTTCGTGTTGGTATACAGTGTTACCATTTAAATAACGGCCCAAGTTGGAACGGTTTTGGCCATAATCAACGGTAATCGAAGCATTAGCACCTAATTGATATTTAGCGCCAATACCAAATACTTGAGCTACATTTGAGAAGTTATATTCATCATTGCCGTTACCATTTGCATTTAAATAGGTATGTGTTTTACCGCCAAAGGAACGTAAGTACCAGGCTTGTAACCCAAGACGAGAGCCTATTTGTTTCTTGTATTGAACAAAGGCCGCTTTATCAATAGCCGGTACAGTATCTTTTTCAAGAACTACACCTTCTGTACGAATCAAATTACCGATGATCTTGCCTATTGCTTCACGAGGTAATTTATTTTCAGACTCTGCATCATGTACAACTTTTTCAAGATTGTATAAATAGTTGTACATTGCTGGTGTCATACCCCAACCATAATCAGAACTACCTTCACCCCAGTCGTTAGAGGCCATTGTAAAGTTCTTTTTATAAATCGCATCTTTAGCATCATAATCGCTAAATACGTAGCTACCACTATCGTATTTATACGTTTTAGCACCTAAATAACCAGTGAACTCATAATCACTAGATGGTTGTCCATAGTAATCATAGGATTGTTTGAAAGTACCATCTGGCTGTTTAACCCAAACAACATCAAGCTCACTATTGTTATAGTTGGACCAGTTATCTGTAGCATTATATTTTGCAATTTCTGCTACGGATTGATTGATTTCATCACTATGTTTTTCAACATAAGCCTTAGGATTTAGTAAGGCGTCTTTATTATCGGTTGATACGATAAGACCTTTCGCTTTTTCTTTTAAGTATTCAGGATATAAGGAGGAGTTCACATTATACATAATGTCCCCTGTCTTATAGAGTTTTTCTCCTGTATTCTTGTTCGTGATTTCATACATTGCATAGCCACCAGATGGGATATCTAGGGAGAATTTCTTCTCCGCCATATCCGTAGGATACGCTTTTGTAAGAATATCTTGTAAGCGACTCATAATTTGAGCTTGTTTTTGTTGAGTCTCTTTTAATTTAGCATCGGCTTTAGCCATTTCTTGATCCCGATTTGGATTGCTCCAGCTAAGATCTAATGATTCCTTATAAGCCTCATATTCATCTTGTAAGCCTTTAAGTTGTTGATAGAAGTAGATGCTATCTGTCTTACCTTTGTAAGTAGAATCATAGATACCATTAGGACTATCTGCTGCTGCTGCATCCTCTGTAGATTTTTTCTCACCATCAGAGCCAGTTTTTGTAGCACTGTTGATATCATATGGATATTCATCACGATTGATACCAATCAATTCAGCCGCTGTTGGCGGTCTATAAATAACTTCATGTACTGCATGAGTATAAGCCGAATCAGTAATACCTGTACTATGTTTGAAAGTACCAACACCAATACGAACTTGTGAGTCATTACCATTCCAAACGGCACGAACGCCATCATAAGATTGACCAAACCAGTAGCCACTAGCCCCCATAGGTTCTGTTAAGCGACCTACCGATACATCCCATTTTTTAACGCGTCTTGTGAGATCAACTGTGTCGATTCGTTGATGGTTAAAGCCTTTAGAATCGGATTGTGTCCAGCTTGTATCAACATCGCTCATACCAGTTGCACTACCGATAACTTTGAGATTGGTAAACTCATTAAGACGAGCATCGAAGCCTAGGCGCAAACGTTGTTCAAAGCTATGACGATTGGCATCGTACATATTAGCTTTTGCAGAACCAATAGCGGAATTTTCTCTAAATGGAGATTGTGGTCTATTAGAGCCATCATGTGCCATCCAACGTGCTCTGTAGTCGCCAACTAATGTAACACCACGTTCTTTAGTAGTGTCGAAATCAGAATGAATAAAATCAGTTAAGCGAACCACATCAGATACGTTTTGTACACCGGATTCACCATTTGTAACTTTCCCATTAGTATCCGTTACATTTGCACCTGTTACGCTACCTTTTGTACCATCCTTAGTCTTACCGATAGCTGTCGTTTTACTGCTGTCTCCACCACCAAATTTAAGGTTAACCCCTACACGATACACACGTTCTTGCGTAGCACGGTCATCATCGCGATGGTTAAAGATATTATTGATGCCAAAGTACATCATGGCATTTTTATTGAATCGTTTTTGAACCATTACGTTCCAAATGCCAAATGTTTTCTTTTCATAGGTTTGCTTCTTATATACGCCTGCATCACCAGATAAAATATCTGGCCAGTAGTTGCCACCATTATTAAGAGTATTACTATCAAGCATATTGATATAGTAATCGCCCCAAATGGAACCATTCCAACCGGATTTAGGGTTGTCATAGGTAATACCAATATCAACCTTATGCATTGGTTTATCCAACAATTGTCGAGGCATTGTTGGATCACTCTTATTGATCGCATGCAAGTATGTATACCCGAGCTTACCGGACCAATACTTACCGAATTTTTGTTGTACCTCTGCTTGAAGGCCCGTAATTTCAGCTTTACCAATATTTTTAAAGCTATAAATCATGTCTGGTGCACGTTGGTACTTAGCATCACCTTTGAGGTATGGAGCAAAGTCCATAAAGTCCCCTGTGAAGTATACAGACATATAGTTTTTGATGCGGTTATGGAATACGCCTACACGAGCATAAGTATTCTTATTTTCACCTTCTAAGCTCATGTCAAAGTTAACAGATTTCTCAGGTTTCAAATTAGGATTGCCAGCCCAGTACCAACCAAGTTTTGCAACCCCAATACCAACAGGGTTAGAAGCATACATTTCCCAGTTGTACCACAATTCGCCCATACCTGGTTCTGTATAGCCCGTCCCTACATTGGCTTTAAATCTACGGTGAGTATTACCTTTAACGTTATAGGTCATGCCTAAGGACGCAGATAAATTAGAACCAAATAAGCTGCTGTTATCAAAGCGAAGAATTGGGGATAATGTTAAGTTCTTATTTACCTGCCATGTATCAGAAACATAAGCATTTAACTTACGAATCGTACCGCTACCAGTTGTTAAGCGTTGATCACGGCTACGATATTCTTCTAGGAAGGCTTTACCATTTAGCTTAGGTGCCTTTTTGCGCATCTCAGGATCATTGGACTCGCCATATTTAAAATAGTCACCTACAATATTGGCACGTGTGGCAGATAATACAGGATTTTCTGCTTTCAAACGGTCTTCTAAAGCCTTATAACGAGCTTTGAACTCATCTGTTACAGGTTGATTATTAGGAGATGTACTAGACCAATCACTTAATCTACTTTCAGACAAACCATAGTTTATATAGTCATCATAAGTTATATCTGGTTTTTGAGCATCTGTTTCTGCACCATAATATTCATAATCCATATCCCATTGCGGCATACCAGCACCGGAATTAATGAATTTATAATCGTGGATATGAGAGTAAACCTTGATGCTATTATCGCCTTTACGTCTTACAAGGCGGTCTAGTTTATCCACTAATAAGCTCTTATCGTAATCCCAAGGATCAATGTACATGGTACTTGTATTAGGAGAACTCTTTAAGCGGCTACCAGAACCTTCTTCACGAGCATAACTTACGCCGTAGCTAAGCAAATGATTTTTATTAAGCTGTGTATTCGCATTAGCTCGAATATCCAATTGACGATGATCGATGTTATCGATATAACGCAACTCATTGGAGCCTTCATAGGCGGAGCGACCTGTATAGCTAATGAGGGCTACATCATTTTCTTTAATGCGGGAGTAGTTAGTTTCAACAGTCCAATCGCTTTTGCCTGCTCGGGAGGACCATTGTAAATTAGCCGTATTGCGGTCTGCGGTACGTTTGAAATGTTGTTGAGGCTCTAAATCAGAGTCGGAGTGCTTAACATCGCGTACAAGGTCTTCTGTGTAGCGGTTAAGTCGCATTTCAAATTTATTCTTATCATTAGCTTCGTAGGTTGCTACAAGACCGATATCAGCCGCATCACCATAATAACGAAGCACATTTGGCTTAAAATTATGTTTTGCATAATCAAAAGCCATGCCAGAATCTCGACGTTTAACGGATGCTAAAACAGGCATTAGATCACGTTTACTGCCTGACAAACCAACCTTTAACTTACCCATTTGACCAGAGTCGGCACGAATAAAGAAGTTTTGGAATGGGAATGTATCACCATCACTCTTACGACGCATACCTTCTGCGTTTAATTGTAAGATCGGTTTCTTCTGTGCTTTTTTTGTGATGATGTTAACAACACCACCAATAGCATCTGAACCGTATTTTGCACTGGCTGCCCCTTGGATAACCTCAATACGTTCAACATTTTCTGCACCTAACCGTTGAACTTCATCTGCTGCACCGGAGTACTTATCAAAATCGCCTAGTACTGGTTGACCATCTACTAAAATAAGTGTGTGACGCGCTTCTGCACCACGAATAGATACACCTACACGGCCCATAGCATCTACAGTTCTAGAGACGCCAGTTTGTGTAAAAATAATATCTTCGACGGACTTCGCCTGCTTTTTCTCAATATCTTTCTTGGTAATGATTTGCACTTGCTGTGAGTCTAATTTGGCTGCTTCTTCTGCCCATGTTCCTTTAACATGAACAACATCTGTAGTAACGGTTGCATTCTCAGCCCATACTACAAGAGGTGCGCTAAGCCACAAGGCAACTGCACTAGACAGAATTATGGTGCGCTTTGTATGTCCCCACCGGTCCATTGTGCCCTCCTCAAATTTTAACTAATTATACGTTTTGTATCTTTCACTCTCAAATAAAAAGATACACTCTACCAACATATAATGACATTGAATATCATTTACATTTTAATGTTAGCAAAGTGTATCTTGCATATCTACTCCGAAAAGACCAAAAATATACGTTTCGGACAATATTAAATTGTTATATCTTACGATAAGCACTTGGAGTTACACCAGTAGCCTCTTTAAAGGCACTAGTAAACTTACTGCCATTCTCATAGCCTACGGCATTAGCAATTTCTAGAATCGATTGATCCGTTTCATGGAGTAACCTCTTAGCCGCATTAATACGACATTCTTTTAAATATTGATGTATCGTCGTACCATATACGCCCTTAAAACATCTTTTTAATGTAGACGTAGGTACATCAAATTGTTCAGATAATGTCTCAATTGTAATACGCTTCATAAACTGAGTAGATACATATTCGTTAACAGCTTTCACAATATCAACCTGCTGTTTCCGATAGGTTGCTCTCTTTTCATTATTGCTCGTAGAAATTACAGATAATAACAAAAAGATCTCAATAACCTTTAATTTAAAATAGTGCCCTTTGATTTGGTCAGGCACTTTATATAAGCTAGAAAAAATCTGTCTAACCGATTCAGTTTCTTCCATCATCATACCGTACTCGGAATGCTCACAAAATCGTTCAGCTAGGCTTGTTAAATTAATACGTGACTCAGTAACAAGCGAATCCAATACAGGTTGCGCTTTTTCTACATCTACGAGTAATACAATTCCCTTAAAAAGTTTTGTAGGGAAATAATTTTTATGTTGGTAGTCAGCATGAGTATGCCATCCTAATGACATATCTCCTGGCCCCATATATAAATATTCCCCAGATGTAAACTTACACTCGATGCGCCCCTCTTCACAATGATTTATGGCAAATGTCTTGGTATGTGATTTAGCATAAAATTGAACCGACTCTTCTTTCACATCCAGAAATAATAGATCGATACCGTCAAACACCGTATGTCTCGACATAGTAAGTCCTGCATGTGAAATTGCATGATTATGTGGATTCATACTATCACCATATACACAAATACTATATAAATTATCACTTACACAATTATCATAGTATACTTATTGATATTCATTGTCAAATTAATTTTTGTAATAATTCATTTTTTCTTTAAAAATATAAGTTTCTACTATTTGTAATCCACATAAGATAATTTCAGTAATATATAGCGCTCTATTCATTAAAATCCATTCATTACACAGTCTACTCTATGTATGATTGATTTTATAATAAAATAAGCCTTGCAAGTTAAACCAACGCAGTCTAACTTACAAGGCTATATTTAGAATTATCAGAGATAATTCTTTATTTTTTTGTTTTTACAATAAAGACTAATGCTATAACATGACCAAGCCATACAAAGGCCATAACACCAAGTGCAATGGGCATATCTTGACTAAAATACGCACCAATCGCCATTATTGTACTCACAGATAAGAAAATGGACAACTTTGTCCGCAACGTTAACGCTTTATCGCGTTCATAAGCACCAACAGTCTTTTGATATAAACTAGATTCTAAAAACATTTTATGAAAACGTTTAGATCCTCTAGCTAAACAAAATAAGGTAAGCATATAAAAAGGTACTGTTGGCAATAGTGGTAATACGATACCCGCTGTACCAAGAGCAAAGCTAATAGCCCCTATAGTAAGGAATATATATCGTATTACAACATTACTATGTTGCTCAGTTGTTTTCATTACTCCTCTTCTACGTAGTTAATAACTTTACCTTTTGTTTTAATAAAGTTTGGAATAATAAGTACAAGAGCTGCAATCGCTACGATACCATAGATACCAGCCATACCAATCCATTCGAATGCATGACCAAGTACAAGACCCATTACGGCAAAGTCTGCATCACCAAATGTTGTATTTTGGAAACCTAATTGACCAAGAACTGGCAATGCCAATGCTGGCAAGAAGGTAATAGCCAAACCATTAAGGAATGCGCCTACTGCAGCACCACGACGGCCGCCTGTAGCATTACCATAGATACCTGCTGTTGCACCGCAGAAGAAATGAGGTACAAGACCAGGAATGATTAATACGCCACCTACAGCTCCAAGGATGAGCATACCGATGATACCGCCGATAAAGGAGCTAATGAAGCCCAATACTACCGCTGTTGGAGCATATGTAAAGAATACTGCACAGTCTACTGCTGGGATTGCATTAGGGATAATTTTTGTTGCAATACCTTGGAATGCAGGAATTAAATCACCTAAGATCATACGTACACCGGAGTATACGATTGTTACACCTACAGCAAAGTTCATTGCACTCATAACAGCATATAAGTAAGGACTCATATCACCAGATAAAGTAGCTACAAACTCAGAACCAGCCGCAAAAGCTGCAATCAAGTAGAATACAATCATAGTTAATGCTGTAGATAATGTAGAATCACGTAAGAAGCCCCATTTTTCTGGAATTTCAATGTCTTCTGTACTATCGTCTGCTTTACCGACATATTTAGCTACCCAAGCGGATAAATAATAACCTAAGCTACCAAAGTGACCGATGGCAATTTCATCGCCTTCGGTAACCTTAGATGTATAGCTTTGGCCAATTGCTGGAGAAATAGCAGACCAAGCGCCCATCAAGAAACCACCTACAAGGATGAGTTCCATACCGGACAAACCTGCAGTACCGAGTACGGCAGACATAAGACAAGCCATAAATAAGCTATGGTGACCTGTTAAGAACACATATTTGAACTTGGTGAAACGAGCAATACATAAGTTCATCAATAAGCCTACTACGAGAATAGACATCGTTTCAACGCCAAGTACCTTTTGTGCTACAGCCACGATAGCTTCGTTGTTTGGTACTACACCAGTAATATGGAAGCCATGCTCAATCATCTTACCTAGTGGATCAAGATTGTTAACGATAACACCTGCACCAGCTGCGAGCATCAAGTATCCAAGAATAGGTTTTAATGTACCAGTCATTACCTTATGAAACGGGCGTTTCAAGGCAATCAAACCTATACATGACATAATACCAATCAAAAGTGCTGGTTGAGACAGCACATCACGTAAGAACTCTAATACCATTTCCATGGCACTACCTCCTATATATAGTTGTTACATTATTGAGCTGCTTGTTTCAATGCATCAAGAATATCTTCAGTGATTTTCTTTTTATTAATATAGCTGCGAACAATAGCGACATTCTTGTCTTCAAATTGTTCAGCTAACTCTTTTACAGTTACAATAAGGTCCGCTTTACGACCTTGTGCGGCATTAAAATCAATAGATTCAACTTGTGCATCAATACCATTTTCAGCACAGATTTCTTCAATTTTCATTTTTAGCATCAAGCTAGAACCAATGCCATTACCGCATACAGTTAATACAGAAATCATACTTGCCTCCTACTAAACGTATTCTTGATCTTCTAAATGCTCGGCCAAGAATGCTTGTACATCTTCAATACTTTCAAAATCAGCAGCCGCATCTAAAAACTCATCATCCTCAAATAATGTAGCAATATCTGTCAACAACTGAATATGTTCATCCTTGTTTGGAGCACATAAAAACAACGCAACAGACACAGGATCATTGTCAGGACTACCAAAATTCAATGGTTTTTCTAAGGTTACCAATGCAGTACCTACACGTTTTGCCCCATTTTCCGGACGAGCATGTGGCATCGCAAGACCTGGTGCCAATACAATATATGGCCCCATTTCACGTACTACTTCAACCATAGCCTCCGTATAAGATGGATCAGTAAAACCAGCATCAACCATGAGTTGGCCACCGTGACGAATTACCTCTTCCCACGTTTCTGCAGGATAATGAAAAGATACATTATCCTCAGATAGTAAATCTTGTAACAAGCTAACACCTCCTGAATTTACTTACGTACATACTTTATTATATCCATTCTGTGAATTTTTTCATATAACAAAATAGGAATAAGGCTATAAAAAAGAATAAAACAAACAATTTTAGTGATGAATTTATTAACACATAGTAGGATATCCTATATTAAATATTTAATCATATTTTTGAATTTTTACTAACTCAAGCATTTTATATTAAGTATCAGCTCAATCCTATTTCCAATTATAATTTCTATAGAATCTAACCGCTCACAATAATACCCATACGCGTCTATATATTGTATATATATAGAAAATTCTCTATACTTAGATAAGGTTATATTACCTATAAAATAGAATAAGGAGATTTTATGCAAACATCTATAAAAGCATTAATACTATGTGTAATACTATGTATTTCATTGGTAACGGCGTTGCAATTTGGATCTACGTTTATTCCTTTGGAGCAAATCATTCAGGCCCTTATGTCTATGGCTGATCCCAATGCCACGGCTACAATGACAGATACGATTATTACGGATATACGATTACCTCGACTCATCTATTCAGTCTTAACAGGTATAGGCTTATCCCTTGTTGGTTTACTAATGCAGACTGTTACCCGAAATGCACTCGCTGATCCCTATGTATTAGGTGTTTCATCAGGTGCTAGTACAGGCGCTGTGTTTGCCATTATCATGGGAGGTCTACCGCTATTAGGTGCCTATAACACACCTGTTTTTGCAGCTTTAGGTGCGGCCCTCTCTATTATTTTGGTATTGCTTTGTGTTGGTAAAAGTAATAGTCCTGTAAAGCTTATCCTCATCGGTATGGGCATGACTGGTATATTCTCTGCTCTAACTATGATGATTATTTACGGGGCAAAACACGAAGCACAAGTTCGTAGTGCCATGTTCTGGTTATTAGGTAGCTTTGCCGGTATACAATGGGGTGATTTACCACTAACAGCCATCATTGTGACATTATTTATGTTATATATCTACCTATTTAACCAAGATTTAGATGTATTATTACTAGGCAATCACGAAGCAGCGCAAATGGGCTTATCTGTAAAACAGTTACAGTTGAGCATTGTCATTATATCCTCTATTGTTATTGCTACATTAGTATCCAAGGTCGGTGTAGTTGGATTTATTGGCCTTATTATTCCTCATTTAGCGAGAATCATAGGCGGTCCAAAGCACAAACACACCTTACTATTCAGTACACTCATCGGTAGTATCGTGATGATTTGGTCCGATGTATTATCTAGGGCCCTCTATAGTCCAGAAGAAATCCCTATCGGGGTGCTCACATCCCTACTAGGGGCTCCATTATTTATTTGGATTATTATGAATCGTTACAAGCACAATGGTTAGTGTATATCATATTTATAGGAGATACTATGTATCAAATTAATCAGCTGTCCTTCTCCTATGAGAAGAAAGAAGTGTTAAAGAATATTTCTGTAACATTTCCTAGTAATAAAATAACGGCCATCATCGGGCCGAATGGATGTGGTAAGTCCACATTACTGAGCCATCTGTACCGACTACTACCATCAAAAGATAAAATTATATTGAATCAAAGGCCATTAGAATCGTATAAAGGCCGCGAATTTGCTCAATTAGTAGCCGTTCTAACACAATCAAGAGATTCTATGATTGATGATTTTCTCGTAAAAGATATCGTTCTTATGGGTCGTTATCCTTACAAACAACACTTCGGCACATATAGCTCAGAGGATGTAAAAATCGCAGAGCATTATATGCATGAAGTAGGTATTACTCATTTAGCAGATGAAGAAATTCATCATTTATCAGGTGGCGAAAAGCAACGTGTATTCATCGCCAAAGCATTAACTCAAAAACCTCAAATTCTACTCTTAGATGAGCCTACAAACCATCTAGATATGAAATATAAAATAGCACTGATGAAACAATTGCGAGCGTTTACAGGCACAACTATCGTAGTCTTACACGACTTGAATTTAGCCGCTCAATATTGCGATCATGTGGTGATTATGAACGAGGGAACAATCCTAAAGGAAGGTTCCCCTACGGAGGTGTTAACACCTGAAATTCTTGAACCCATATTTGAAGTTCCTTTCAAAACATCTTGGGATGAAGGGCGCTATCATTTATATTATTAATTCAAAAGAAAGGGCTTACTATGTTCCAAAAATTAAGAAAATCAAAAAAATTGTTATTAGTTGTTATGGCATGCGCAACCTTTGCTATTGCTGGTTGTGGTTCTGATACAACTAAGAACACTGCTGATAATGGCAATGCGGTAACATGGAGTGAAACATTTGACGGTACTAAAACTGACTTTGCTGTAAAATCCGCTCCTACCCATGCAGTATCCATGTCCCAAGCAACTACAGAAATGATGCTCCAACTAGGTCTTGAAGATAAGATGGCTGGTACAGCTTTCAAAGAAGAAGAAATCTATCCACCTCTACAAGCGGCCTATGACAAGGTAAAAGTATTATCCGACAAATGGCCGTCCTACGAAGTATTCATGTCCGTAAAGCCAGACTTTGCAACAGGCTGGCCTGACTCCTTCAGCAAACGCGCTATTCCTGCAGATAAAATGATTGCTCAAAAGGTTAACATATGGCTTCCTGAATCCATGTTATCTACAAAAGCAGATTTAGAGACTAACTTTAATGACATGATTAAATTAGGCGAAATCTTCGGCGTTAAACCTAAAGCTGAAGAATGGGTTGCAAGTCAACGTAAAACGTTAGCAGCTATCCAAGCTAAATTAAAAGACTTACCTCGTAAACGGGTATTCATTTATGACTCTGAAGATGGCCAACCATTCACAGCCTTCGAAGGTTACACTACAAACATCTTGAAACTTATCGGTGCTGATAACGTAATGAGCGGTTTAGGCGTTGATAAAACATGGGCTAAAGGTTCTTGGGAAACTGTAATTGCTCAAAATCCTGATTACATTATTATTGCTGACTATGGTAACTCCATTCGCAACGATGATGATTTCCAACAAAAAATTGAAAAAATCAAATCTAACCCTCAACTTCAAGATATCACTGCTGTAAAAGAAGGTCATTTCATTCGTGTAAAACTATCTGAGATCACACCTGGCGTTCGTACAGTAGATGCTTTAAAACGTTTAGCTGAAGAAATTCACGGCGTAAAAATCGACTAACGATTTACTCAGCTATGAAAGTATTCTATTAACTAGTCCTATAAGTTAATAAAATTATATATAGTATTAGATAGTATTTGTCCTAGGTAGTTAAATATACTGTGACATATACTATATGTAACGGAAAAGGTCCCAATTCATTGAATTGGGACCTTCTTCGTACTGCTTTGTATTGCACACAGCATATGGTTAGAGAGTAGAGATGTGTTGTAGTTGAAAGATTTAAATAATGGGTTATTGTAACATAGATTAAAAGTTTATTATGTTGTATATGCTGTGACAATGCCTTATTTATGCATTTCTAGTACATTGTTGCCTATAGCGTTTATCATTATTGGCCTTGATGGCCATAATTAATGGTTTGAGTGAAAGAAACTCTTCATCACTAAGTCGAATGGTTCTACCAATACGTTTAATCGGATTACGTGGGCGCCCGGCACCGCGTCTAGTTCCACCCCATGCCATATACATACCTCACTTTTCACTTGAAAAACTCCTTCTACCGATAGTATAACCTCCGTTACATAAGTATGCAATAGCTATTCATTATAAACAGTCCTAAAACAACTATTAAACAAGTAATAAACCGCATTTATTAATAAAACGCATAATCAAGAAAAGCACATATTTATAAGCATTTCTCTATATTCAACTTGAAATCTAACATTAACGTTGCCAAATATAGATAAATCGCTTTTATAGAATATAGTATTTAAAACCTAGTGTATATCAACATTCTTTGATGACAGGTTCATAATAAACTAAAAAAAAATAGTAAAATCTAATTGATAAATTGTATAACTCAATTAATCCAATTCTTAAACAACAGAACTAAAAAAAGACTGCTCTCGCAGTCTTTTTTAGTTTTATATAGCTATTTATTAACCAAATAATAAGTGACCGATTTCATAAGCAATAGCCGCTACAATACCAGATAATGGAATTGTTACAAACCAAGCTAACACCATCGATCTTGCTACGCCCCAGTTAACAGCTTTAAGACGTTTAGAGGAACCTACGCCAAGCAAGGAACCACTTACAACGTGTGTCGTACTTACAGGTAAATGTAAGAATGTAGCTGTAAAAATAGTGATAGCAGAGTTTAAGTCAGCAGCAAAACCATTAATTGTTTCTAGTTTGAAAATCTTAGTCCCCATGGTAGAGATGATTTTCCAACCACCCACTGCTGTACCCATGGCCATAGCCGTAGCACAACAAAGTTTAACCCATAACGGTACATCCAATGTATCAATGAAGCCACCGCTAAGCAAGGTCAAGGTAATAATCCCCATCGCCTTTTGCGCATCATTAGAGCCATGAGAGAACGCCATCATGACAGCAGACACAATTTGCATGGATCTAAATCTATCATTTAGTACAATTGGAGAGAATCTACCAAAGATAAGCAACAATACTTTCATCACAATATAGCCACCAATCATGGCTACAATTGGAGATAAAATAAGGGATAAGAAAATTTTTAAAATACCTGCCTCATTTAAGGCATCAAAGCCTACGGACCAGCCTACAGCACCGATGATACCACCGATAAGCGCATGAGATGAGGAGCTCGGAATCCCCCAATACCATGTAAGCAAGTTCCATGTAATGGCACCGATAAGAGCAGCCGAAATGATTCCACTATTGATAAGAGATGCAGACATTACGATATCGCCACCGATTGTCTTTGCAACCCCTGTACTAACCATGGCCCCCAAGAAATTGAGTGCTGCCGTCATCATAATAGCCTTTTTAGGCTCAATAGCACGGGTCGAAACAGATGTGGCAATGGCGTTCGCCGTATCGTGGAAGCCATTGATATAGTCGAAGGCTAATGCTAAAAATACTACTAGCCATACTAAATAATGAGACTCAAGCATATTTCAATACTACCCGGCGGAATGTACCTACCAAATCTTCGCATCCATCGATTACATCCTCCATGGCGCTAAGGATTTCCTTCCATTTGATAATTTCAATAGGATCTGTACACTCAGTGAAGAGCTTAGCCATTTCTTCGTGGTAAATATTATCCGCTTCAGACTCAAGTTTCAATACTTGGTGTACACGGCCTTCTACCTTTACATGGTCCTTTTTAAGGCTGCTCATATAACCAATAGATTTGTTAATATGTTTAACGCATTTTACAACGATTTCACTCATACGGATAGCACCATCACTTGGATTACCAACATGGTACATAACCATTTTATCCATAATTTCTTTAATATTATCCAATGTAGTATCCAATTGGTCGATTAGAAGCTGAATATCTTCGCGATCCATTGGGGTAATGAATGTTTTACGCAAACGTTCTACAGTTTCGGTTACTAATTCATCGGCAGCTTTTTCCTTTGTATCAATTTCAAGAAAAGCCTCTTCTTTAGAGATTTCGCCTTTAAACACACGCTCCATCATCTCTGCACTTTCATATGTAAGAGCAGCATGATTTTCTAAAATACTGAAAAATTTTTCTTCTTTTCCTTTTAATTTAAAAGCCATGAAGATCCTCCTGAAACAGTATTGATTGCTTCTATAAATATAATTTAATTATAGCACACTAACCATAATTCCTAAACAATTTACCAATTTCTATATTCTGACCCCTATGCGTATATGGCATATATACTATTCATCAGCGTGAAAGCATCAACAACATTTAGATATCATACAGGTAGTCCCCTACATATTCAAAATCAGAACCACCCGTAAAACGGGTGGTTTGCTCACGGGCTATAAGCCCGTAGTACTAGGCCAGCGTCTAAAGGCGCTGGCTTTCACTACGTTCAAGCCGCATAGCCATTGACTCGTAACGGTCCCCTTAAAGGGGATATGTATTACTTGCTACCCTTAAAAGGGTCCTCATATTCTTTTACACTAAGTTTATCTTTCATTTGGTCATGTAACTCTTGCTCACGTATATATTTTTTTACGGTAGCTTCATTTAATCCTACCGTACTTACATAATATCCCTCGGACCAAAAGTGTCTATTTCCAAATTTATACTTTAAGTTTGCGTGTTTATCGAACATCATTAGCGCACTTTTACCCTTTAAATATCCCATAAAAGATGAAACTGATATTTTAGGTGGAATTAATACTAGCATATGCACATGATCTGCCATAAGCTCCCCCTCTATAATCTTGACGCCCTTATATTCACATAAACGTCTCAGTATTTCACGTAAACTATTTCTGTATTGATTATATATAACTTTACGTCTATACTTAGGTGTAAATACTATGTGGTATTTGCATAACCATTTTGTGTGCGCAAGGCTCTGTGTCTTTGTTGCCATATAAAATCACCTTTCTTTTG